>JAULVY010000086.1:0-2662 GCA_032110825.1 Chitinophagaceae bacterium
AACAATATGGCTAGTATAGATTCAGGAGGGGATGGCGGTCACAAAAAAGGTCCGGGTGTTAAGAAAGCAAAAAAAATGTCTACCAAGGTAGACATGACACCCATGGTGGATCTTGGTTTTCTGTTGATCACCTTTTTCATCTTCACCTCTACGATGTCTCAACCTACAGCCATGAACCTCTTCATGCCGAAGGATGTAGACAAACCCGAAGAGCAAAACAAAGTAAAAGAATCAGGAGCCTTCACCATCATGCTGGGTAAGCAGGATGTAATATACTACTACGAAGGTCTTGATCCTACTCAGATTAAAACAGCAACATTCAAAACCATCCGCGAAGAAATCATACGAAAAAAGCAAAATACCAATCCAGAAGATTTGGTTGTAATCATTAAACCAACTCAAGATGCTACCTATAAAAATACGGTAGACATTCTGGATGAAATGACCATCAATGAAATCAAAAGGTATGCCATGGTCGATATTTCACCTCAAGAATATGAGTTGATTAAAATTACTGAGGCAGCTTCAGGTATCAAATAATGTTTGTGGAATTGAATAGAATTTGAATCATAATTTAAACAAGCACAATGGATGCAAATAAAATACTAAGTACCCAGTTGATCGACCTCATTTTTGAGGGAAGAAACAAGAGCTATGGTGCTTATGAATTGCGTACAGGGTATAACAAAAGGTTGCGTAATGCTTTATTCATTACGGTTGGTGTTGCGCTTCTTATTTTGTTGGCTTCTTTTATTTCTTCATTGAGCGACGGCTCTAAGAAAGGCCAAGTCCTTATCAAAGAAGTACAGCTCGAAGAAATTAAACAAGATGAACCCAATGAGCCACCACCTCCACCTCCCCCAAAACCGCCAGAGCCTCCAAAAGTGGAAATGGCGAAGTTTACTCCTCCCAAAGTGGTAAAAGATGAGGAAGTAAAGGAAGAAGAGAAGCCACCAGAAATCGAAAAGCTAGAGGAGACAAAAATTGGTACCGTTAACCAAGAAGGCGTTAAAGATGAAGGTATTATTGCTCCTCCAGTAGAAGACAAAGGTGGTGTTGTAGAAGCTCCTAAAGAGGACTACGACAAAGTATTCCAGAAAGTGGAAATCGATGCTGAGTTTCCTGGTGGTACAGCAGGTTGGACTCGCTATGTTACACGAGAGATAGAAAGGAATATCGATGAACTACAAGACGACGGACGTTCAGGAACTGTTGTTGTACTCTTTATTGTGGACAAAGAAGGCCAAGTGAGTGAAGTGCGTGCAGTACCTTGTAATGAAGCTGGAGTTGGCAATTGCCTCCCCCCAACTTCTAAACTGGCTCAAATTGCAATAAATGCAATACGCAAAGGTCCTAAGTGGAAGCCTGCCGTTCAAAACGGTCGCCAGGTTAAAGCCTATCGCCGTCAACCGGTAACCTTCCAACTGGCCGAATAATCACATTCTTCGAAGGAAATAATGAGAGGCCGTCCCATTGGGACGGCTTTTTTTATGCTTTACTACCCAATGGCAGTACTTTTGCATTATGTCGACCGATAAATGGAAAGAAACAATTGTGGCTCTTGCAACTCCTCCAGGAATTGGTGCGATTGCCGTTATTCGACTCAGCGGAGAGCATTCCATTTCAGCAGTCAATACACTTTTTCCATCAAAAAATTTAGCTGAAGCTCAAGCGAATACGGTCTATGTAGGCCTGTTGGTTGAAAACAACAAGACGTTAGATGAAGTGGTTGTTACCATTTTTAAATCCCCTAAATCATACACGGGGCAGGATAGCATTGAAATCTCATGTCACGGCTCTCCCTATATTCAAAAGCAAATCATTGAAGCCTGTATTCGCAGTGGTGCCCGTTTAGCAGAGCCTGGGGAGTTTACCATGCGTGCTTTTCTGAACGGGAAAATGGATTTGGTACAAGCAGAAGCAGTAGCTGATCTGATTGCGTCTGAAACCAAGGCAGCACAAGAAACTGCTCTTACCCATTTAAAAGGAGGGTTTTCTCATGTATTGGCCGCTCTGAGAGAAGAATTAATATCATTTTCTGCATTGATTGAATTGGAATTGGATTTTTCTCAAGAGGACGTAGAGTTTGCAGATCGTTCTAAATTGAAAAATCTTTTATCCATTATTGACCATACTGTTGTGGAACTCATCCAATCCTTTCAATTTGGAAATGCAATAAAAAATGGTGTAAGCGTTGCTATTGTTGGCAAGCCCAATGCAGGAAAATCCACATTGCTCAACGCGCTGCTCAATGAAAATCGTGCTATTGTAAGTGAAATACCTGGAACCACTCGTGATACGATTGAAGAGATCCTCAATATCAATGGCATCTTATTTAGATTGATTGATACTGCCGGATTGAGGTCCAGTACAGACGCAATTGAATCCATTGGTGTTGAACGCAGTTTAGAAAAAATGAAAGCAGCTGATATCGTCATTATTTTATTTGATGTTCAGGAAGCAACGGTTGAAGAACTTATGGAACTTATTGCTCCCATGAAAGATTCAAATAACCCCATTATCTATGTTGGCAATAAATCAGAAAAGGTTTCAGATTCCATCAAGCAGAAGTTTTTAGCATGTAACCCCATTTTCATTTCTGCCAAAGAGAAAATAAATTTAAATACACTCCTTGATGCCATTTACAATGAAGTTATAAGTG
>JAULVY010000087.1:0-7148 GCA_032110825.1 Chitinophagaceae bacterium
GTTTGCGGCAGTATTTTCGTTGTTGGAGAAGTAGATCGAACTCGTTTTCAATAATGCAACCTACCCAAACGCTCCAACGCATAAAAAAGAGCTGTTGCATGCATGCTTTGTAAAATTTCATTTCTCTTGAGCATGGCAATCACTTCATCGGGATTTACCAATACAACTTCTATGTCTTCATTGTGATCCAATTCCTGTTCTGCAATTTTTTGTCCACCCGTTGCAAGAAAAAAATGCATCCAGTTATTATGAGTGGACGGATTAGCAGATGTTTTTCCCAGATACTCCATACGTTTAAACACATATCCCGTTTCTTCTTTCAACTCCCTTCGAATAGCCTGCTCACAGTTTTCATCTTCAGGATCTACACAACCACCAGGAATTTCCATCAAAGTCAACCCTGCAGCGTGCCTATACTGACGCTCAAAAATAAAATCGCCCTCTTCGGTAAGTGCAACTGCCGTAACCCATTCTGGAAATTCGTAGACATAATAGGGATCGACAATTTTTCCGTCGGGTCGCTCACAGGTGTCCCTGCGAACTGTAAACCAGAGGTCTTTAAACAAGTAAGTAGACTTCAGCAATTTCCAATTCATACCTATTTTTTTGCCCTAACCATTGCTCTTCGCAAATAAGGAGCTTTCATTTTTTTATCGTAATGAAAAATCATATACCCCTTTGAAGGCTTCACCTGATAGCCCCAGGACCGGAACAGCTGGGTAAACTCTTCTTCATCGTTTTGTTGATGATAAGTACATAAAGCGATTTTCATTGCATCGGTATTGGAAAGTTTATTTTCAAATCCGTTTAACAAAGGTCTCTCGTTTCCATCTACATCAATTTTTAAGAAACTCAGTTCTCGGTTTTCAAAGAAAACATCTCCAGTACAGTTTTTTTCATCGTTTCGATCGGATAGGTAACGAGGTATAATTTCAACTTTGTTTTTATACGGCTCAAACGTATACCGAAGTGCCTCTACCCATTCTGGATCGTACTCAAACAGATATATCTTTTTGACTTTTTCTATGATAGCCAAGGAAAAATTTCCTTCTGCTGCGCCGCAGTCGGCAAGTACATCGTTTTCAGACAATTGAAAATCAGCAGCTAAATACCGATGCGGACTTTCAAGATCCTGCTCCATGCATAAATCATTGTACGCTTTTCGAATTCGACGTTCAGACCATCTGCGTTTAAAATACAGTCTTCTGCCCTCTTGTAAAACATACTTCAATCCATTGGTGTCATCTGTATAGACTTGAATAGTTTCTTGTCGATAATTTTCTGTAAAATCATAAGGAAATATGGCGACTCCTTTTCTTGCTATATAATCAATCACTTTCTTGCGCTCTTCATCTTGCTCGAAGTCGGGTGTAGATTGATGAAGTAAAGGAATTTTTTTCGCTAAGCGATTCAAAAGAATTTTAGTACGAATCGGCTTAGGAACAACTATGCGGTAGAGTTGAAATAAAAACGACATCAGACTTTCAATACTGATTTCACTTGTTGTAAAACCAGGTTTTGAAAGCGAATGTAGTATATTCCGGCGGGAAGATGCTCGCCATTAAAATCTACTCTGAATGTTCCCGGATCAAATTCTCTATCCAAAAGGATTTTTACAAGTCGACCAGCCCCATCCAACACCTGGATCAGCGTATGCCCACCATTGGTTTTAAATTGAATGGTAACGTTTTTATGAAATGGATTGGGATAAGCTACAATCAGTTGATCAGGATTTCCAACGGGGTTAACAACAGAACAGGTGCCTGTTTTTGTTAAAGGGAGATCCTGAAAATTTTTCAACATCACACTATTAAGAGTTGCTGAATTAACACAAAGCCAATTGCTCAGAATGCTGGCATAAACACTTCTAAAATCATATTGATAAGGAATATTATCTCCTACCGTTGCATTGGATGGAATAATAGGATTTGTTCCACTGATGCCCGGCTGAACCTTAGATCCAAATACAAACAGAGGCGCAGCTGCTCCGTGATCGGTACCTAAACTTGCATTGCTCAATATTCTTCTTCCGAATTCTGAAAACGTCATCCCCAATACTCGATCTTCAACACCTAAATACTTGAGATCATCTTGGAATGCTTTAATAGCTCCACTTACATTCCCCAGCAAGCGAGCATGACTTCCCGTTGCCGTATCGCCTGATACAGCCTGATTGGCATGTGTATCGAAACCGCCATAACTCACCATGTAAATTTTGGTTTTCAATCCCCCTTTTATCAATCGAGCCACAATTTTGAGTTGATCAGCTAATGGGTTTCCAGTTGGGTATGTAGATTGAGCAGTCACCTTTGCATTTGCATTTCGAATCACATCTCCAAACTGCTGTGTTTGTCGTGTCATTTCTCTGATAAAGGTCAACTCTTTACCTGCATAAGAATTTGGAGCAGGATCTGCCTGATTATTGACAAAATTGTAAAAAGCTCCAGGATTGGAAATACTCATACCCATGGGTTGAGCACCACCTTGTAAAGTTAAAGAGGTGACAGACCCAATTTGAATTGCCAAGGGATCGGGCATGGTTGAATTGGGATATCCTGTTGGGAACCCCGGATAGGTTTCATCAAGGTAACGCCCGACCCAACCGGTACTTAATACTTGCCGACTATCGGAGGCGCTCATCCAAATATCAGTAGCTCTAAAATGTGAGAAATTCGGTTGCGGATAACCCACGGATTGAACTATATGCAATTTTCCTTCGTTGAACAATTCCTGCATGCCCTTCATCGCAGGATGAAGAGCTGTATGGTTAATCCCATTTAATTTCAAGGCCTTTGTTTCATCGATGTAAATATTTTTTCGGGCATTTACATATTTAGGGAATTGATCCAAAGGAATGATGGTGTTCAATCCATCGTTTCCACCGTTCAATTGAATGATTACAAAGACGCGGTCGTTATCTCCTGGGGGCAGCAACATGTTTTGCAAGAAACTATGACCGGTTTCAAATACCTTAAACCCCATTCCGTTTACAAATGAGGGAACCATCATACCGGCCGGCAAATACCCTCGTAAAAAATTTCTTCTTTTCATAGTACAGAATTAACTGAGTTGGTATTCGGGTAAATCAACCAAGTAGCGGATTAAATTTTTAATGGCATTGTTCACAAAAGTTGTGTTTGCCATATTAGAAGGTGTTTGCACAAACGTATCCCAAGCGGTTGTCCAGTAATAATCTTCGGACTGACCAGCCAGTAAAATATCTTTTTTCAATTGAGCTTTATGGGATACAGATATCGGTAGACCGAGAATATGCTGTGTTATATCATCAATCAATTTATTTGGATCACCGGGAGCAGAAAATTTTCGAATATAGGCCGGTCCATCTACAATCATTTTAAACCCACCAAACGTATACCCTGTTAACACCAAGTTATCAAGGTATTGAATACGCTTTGGCAGCGTGTCTGTATTGATCCAATATTCATAATAAGAGGGATCTTGATAATATGCTTTCCATCCGCTCACATCAGGAGGATCAGCAATATTTTGCTGCAAGTTGTTTAAGTAGCCAACCAACAAATTCCAATGCCCATAATTATTTTGAAATTGAATGGCAGGTGGGAACGCAACTTCAAATTCTCGAATCATGCCGATGAGCATATCAACAGGACTTTTGATTTGACATCCCCGATTCATCGCATCAAAAAAATGTTCGCTGGAAAGTAATGCTTTGAGAACGGGCTTCACCTCGAAATTATTTGCCCGCATCAATTGTGCTAATGGAACTATAATCTCAGCCTCCACCTCTGGTGTAATCTCATAATATACAAACCAGATGTATAGCTTTCTGCACAAGAATAATGCAGCTTCTTGAGTTGAGAAAAGCATATCCAGTAGATCATTTAACTCTAAATCTCCGGCTGTTGCTCCTGCTCTTCCCGTGATGATTTTATTGTTGTAAAAAGAAGAAAACTGTTTATTGGAAGTATCGTGTCGATTAGGATCGAAAAACGAAGTGATCGTCGTGGCATTATTTCTCCAACCGGTTAATACCTTTGCTGCAGCAATAACATCACCTTCTGTAAAACCTGCACCCGGACCTTTACCAATCACGAACAGCTCTTGAATTTCCCGCGAATAGTTTTCATCAGGTGCTGTTTTATTGTTGTTCTGGCCATTTAAGTAGACCAACATGGCTGGATCAAGCGTTACGCTTTTGGTAAGTGCTTTGATATTTCCCAATGCATTTGTACGCAAAAGATTATGGTGCTTGTAAACATATTGCGCATTACCAACCTCATTGGATTCGGTAGAAAAATGATTATGCCAGAACAACGTCATTTTTTCTCGAATGTTTTTCTCCTGGCCAATCATGGTTCCAATCCACCACTTTTTAAAAGATGATCTTCTAAAAGATGCTATCGTTCCATCGGTATTGGGATCATTCACCCACGTTTGTCCCAATGCAATTGCTGTATCCGGATTGGCGGCAGCTGATGAGTTATATTCCTTCACCGGAGGTGCAGGCAATGGGCGGGTTTCGTCGATCAATTGATCAATAGAAGCGCTAAACCCTTGTGCTAGAAATTGAGTGATATCGTTTCGCGTAGCTCCATATAAAGTACGCTTGAGCAAATGCCTTACAGCTGAATAGTCCCAAGGACCCGCATACGGATTAAGCGAGGGGTAGAATTGAAATTGACGCATATATTTTAAAGCATCTTGTGTTACTCGTTGAACCAAACCAGTTCTATGCCATCAACACTTCTATCTAACCCCAGTGCGGTAAATGTAGCATTGCTCATGCGCAATGCCATTCCCTCACTTTCTTTTCCCGGAGGCACATTACCCAAAACCTTTGCATAAATACTTATCCGATTAGGCTTTGATTCTATCTTCACAATTGTTCCTGGTATTACTTCATTCATTAGAACATAATACTTACCATCTTGCCAACCACTTGTGCTTTTGAAGGTTCCAAAAACAGGATTTTCCAGCTTTTGGACTCTTCCTTCTTTGGCTTGAGACTGAAAGCTCGATTCAAAAAATCCCACTCCGCTTGCTGTTGTTGTGTTCGCTTTTACAGGATGAGCTGGAGTTTCTGTCTTTCTTTCAGTTTGTGCAAGAATATTGACTGCGGTATTGGACTGAGGTTTAACTGGAGTTGAAGATTCTACTGCAGCAACGACTGGCTTATTTTTTGGAATCTTTATAACCTGCCCGATTTTAAGCCCCTGCTCCATGGTGAGGTGATTGTAGGTAGCAATATCGCGTGGACTCATCTCGTATTTTCTACCTACGCTGTACCAATTTTCTTTTGCTGCCACCTTGTGTACAGTATACTCTCGATTGGTTTGGGCGTAACTATTCAATGCAAAAATTACTGCCAACAAGCTTAAAATAGGCTTCATGAACTATGGATTAGAATACAAATTAATATATTAATGAATAGAATTACAAGCTTTTGCAGCTAATTTAAGCAGTCGACTTGTTAAATCTAACTCTGCTTTTGAATTCGCCACGACATGGGATAGTGGTTTTTAAATCTTCCGGAAGCCCCTTTTGCCCATCCCAAACCCACATTGTTGTATGTAACCCAATGCCAACCATTGAGCTTTTCAAATCCCAATAATTCTTCCCGCTTTAAATACCGAATGGCTTGGTCTTTGGTTAATTCCAAGCGACTGCAATTGGGATTGATTAAAGTTGATACAGCCAACTCATGATCCGGAATCATTTCACCGCGTATGGAATTGCCTACCCTTAAGGCCTTCTTTTTCAACTTCAAGAAAGACTCTATAGAACCAATTGCATTGGATAAATCTGCCAGTTGAACGAAAATTTCATTTTCCTTTTGATAGCTATACAGTTCCGCACTTGATTCCAACCACGAAGCGCATGATTCAGGAAAAGGTTGATGTTTGATTGATTGAAGGTGTGAGGAAAATTCAATATCAATTCCTTCTTTTTTCTTGAGCAAAGCGCAATAAAACCCTTCCCCTTGCACTCGATTTGGGTAAAACCGATATCCAAATGCATGATGCTTTGGAGATTGAGAAGTAACAACTCCCCACTCAGCAGGAAATTCAACATGGATAGATTCAAACATGCCCATGTTTAAAAGGTAGTCAAGATTTTCTTCGTTCTCACAAGCAGAATAGGAACATGTTGAATAAATCAAATACCCATTCCCCTTTAATGCTTTGGTGGCTGAATGCAATATGCGTTTCTGCCTTGCCGAACAAAAAGCAGGTAAATCGGGCTTCCATTCCTTAAACGCCTCGGGGTCTTTTCGGAATAATCCACTTCCACTGCATGGAGCATCAACCAATACCACATCAAAAAAACCAGGCAGATTTTCAAAATGTGCAGGATCATTGTTGCTTACCAAAAGATGTGGACTCCCCCATTTGATTGCATTTTCCATTAAGGATGGAATCCTCGAATGAATGATTTCATTGGCTAAAATCAAATTGAATTGAGGCATGGATGCCAATAAGGTGGATTTGCCACCCGGTGCAGCACATAAATCCAACGCACGCAATTCGGACTGAGAATTCAATTCAGTTCGTAAGAGAAATTCAATAAACATACTGGAAGCTTCCTGAACATAATACGCGCCGGCATGCCATAGGGGATCCATTGCAAAAGAAGGTCGACTTTTTAAATAATACCCACCGGAGCACCAAGGAATGGGCGTTGGCTCTAAAAAACCGAATGCCTCAACTACACCTGCATTTTTTTTATACGGATTAAGTCGAATAGATACCGGCGAAGGCGTTTGGTGAGCGGCTTCAAATGAACTTCGTTCAAAGCCCTCGCAACCTTCAAGTGATGCTAAAAATGCATGGTCGGCGAACCTCATTGTAAAAGCAAAATTGCTTTTTGTATCACCTGATTGAAATTGGATAGTGTCTGTGCTAAAATAGCAATACGCACTTGAGCCTCTCTCCAATCTTTTTCTTCAATGCCTTCTCTTACACCTGGAATGGTTTTTACTCCATACCCTGTATAAAATCCAGGCGCATAAATTTGATGACGATACCATGGCCTCCTGGGCAATCCATTTTCATCTAGAAGCTTTTGCTCAGCTGTATACAAGAGTTGGTTTAGCTCGGATATTTTTGCTTGATTCAACTTTGCTGCATTGACAGCAATTAGCTTCAACTGTTGAGTTGACTTCTTGA
>JAULVY010000088.1:0-19928 GCA_032110825.1 Chitinophagaceae bacterium
TGCCGACTGCGATTCAATTTCAGGAATGATTTTATCCGTTAGTTCAACTGCACTCATTTCAGGTTGCAAATCATAGGTCGCAACTTTAGGAGAAGCAGCCATGATTCTGCTCTCTCCCTCAAAAGGTTCTTCTCTTCCTCCGTTAAAAAAGAAGGTGACGTGAGGATATTTTTCTGTCTCGGCAATACGGATTTGTTTTTTGCCGTTTTTTGATAATACTTCACCGAGTGTTTCGGTAAGGTTATCGTTTTTAAAAATGACATTAACGTGTTGGAATGTGCTATCGTATTCCGTCATGGTAGTATAGTGCAGGCTGAGTTTTTTCATGCCGTACTCTGGAAAATCTTTTTGTGTAAGTACTTCTGAAATTTCCCTGCAACGATCGGTACGGAAATTGAAACAAATCACTGCATCACCTTCTTCTATGGTAGTCAATGGTTTTCCATTGCCGTTTGAGATGATGATGGGTTTGATGAATTCGTCTGTCGTGTTATGGCCATAAGCATATTCAATAGCAGACAGTGCAGAATCTGACATGGTGCCTTTTCCACTTACCAATGCATCGTAGGCCAACTGTACCCGCTCCCAGCGCTTATCTCTATCCATGGCATAATAGCGTCCGGTTACTGTAGCAATTTTTCCTGTAGATACTTGTAGGTGTTTTTCCAATTCAGTAATATATCCCAACCCGCTTTTCGGATCTGTGTCTCTGCCATCGGTAAATGCATGCACATATACTTGATCCAAACCTTGTTCTTTGCATAGGCTGGTTATGGCTTTGATGTGGTTGATGTGAGAATGCACGCCACCATCACTGACCAAACCCATGAGGTGTAATTTTTTACCTTTTTGGATGGCATAGGTAATGGATGCCAATAGGTTTTCGTTTTTTGCAAACTCACCGGATTTGATTGAAACATTTATTCTTTGAAGTTCTTGGTAAACTATTCTACCCGCTCCTAAATTCAAATGACCTACTTCCGAGTTGCCCATTTGCCCCTCAGGTAGTCCCACCCATTCTCCGCAAGTTTGAAGTGTGGAGTGAGGGTATTGGGCATATAAAGAATCAACAAAAGGTGTATTTGCATTTTGAATGGCATCACTGGATGGTACTTTTCCGAGTCCCCATCCATCCATAATAATCAGCATGGTTTTTTTAGAATTCATCCTGCAAAATTACTTGATTTAGGGCTATCTTCATTTGGTTTAACAACTTCAGATGAGCAAGAAAAAATTGAGTAGCTCTCCTTTTGTATACAGCACCAATCCTGATTTTACGAAGGATGAAGAAGACCAGACATTGGAAACGAAACTGCCTGCTGAACAGCGGCTATGGGTTTCCATGGAAAGTAAGCATCGTGCTGGTAAAACGGTAACCTTGATCAGGGGTTTTGAAGGAAAAGAAGAAGACCTAGAGCAATTGGGCAAGCAGCTGAAGTCGTTTTGTGGTTCAGGGGGTTCAGTGAAAGATGGTGAAATTATAATCCAGGGGGATCACCGAGATAAAGTGAAGAGCTGGCTGTTGAAAAATAAATACGGAGTAAAATAAAAATGGCGGGCCGAAGGCCCGCCATGACTTCTTGCGTACAATGGGGTTTACCAACCTTGTTTTGCATTACCGCTATTGATAGCAGCAAGCGCATTGGCTTCGCTCAATAGGGCGGTTAGTTTGTTTCCTTTGCCGTCGTGACCCTTGGCAATATATCCTCCCTTTGCAGTTCTGCTGACTACAGCATCATGCATGGGTACATTCTTTTCCTTGGTCTTTACGTTGTAAGCGGTGATCGCATTTGCCATGTTGTTGTTTTTATTGTTAAAGAATAAAGATACTAAATATCCAGTTTTGCGTATTTCGCATGTGATTCTATGAATTCCCTGCGGGGTCCAACCTCATCTCCCATCAACATGCTGAATACGCGGTCTGCCTCAGCAGCACTTTCGATGGTTACTTGTTTCAACGTTCGTGTTTCAGGATTCATCGTAGTATCCCAGAGCTGACTGGCATTCATTTCACCAAGACCTTTGTAACGCTGCACATTCACACTGTCTTCCTTTCCAGCACCCAATCGCTCTACATACATGCGCCTTTGCTCTTCGTTCCAAGCGTAAAATTGCTCCTTACTTTTTTTAACCAAATACAAAGGAGGCTGTGCAATGTACACATATCCCTGCTCAACCATTTCTTTCATGTATCGGAAAAGGAAGGTCAGGATTAGGGTTGCAATGTGACTACCATCCACGTCGGCATCGGTCATGATGATCAATTTGTGGTATCGCAGCTTCGATAAATCCAATGCTTTGGGGTCTTCAGCAGTACCAATTTTTACTCCCAATGCCGTAAACATATTTCGAATTTCTTCGTTGTCGTATATCTTATGCTCCATGGCTTTTTCTACGTTGAGGATCTTACCCCTCAATGGCAGGATGGCCTGAAAATTTCGATCCCTGCCTTGTTTGGCAGTTCCACCTGCGGAGTCGCCCTCGACAAGAAATAGCTCACTTTTTTTAGGATCTCTTTCGGAGCAGTCTGATAATTTACCGGGCAAACCACCGCCGGATAAAACGGTTTTGCGTTGAACCAATTCTCTGGCTTTTCTAGCAGCAGCCCTTGCCTGAGCCGCAAGAATGACTTTGCTGATGATGTTTTTTGCATCTCTTGGGTTTTCTTCCAAATAGGCTTCCAGCGCACGAGATACAGTTACATCCACGATGCCCATCACTTCTGAATTTCCCAACTTGGTTTTCGTTTGACCCTCGAACTGAGGTTCCGGAACCTTTACCGAAATAATAGCACTCAAGCCTTCTCTGAAATCATCACCCTCAACTTCTATTTTTGATTTTTCAAACAGTCCCTGTTTTTTACCGTATTGCTGAAATACACGCGTTATTGCTCTTCTAAATCCTGCAACATGCGTTCCCCCTTCAATGGTGTTGATGTTGTTTACGTAAGAGAATATATGTTCATTGTAAGAATCGTTGTAGTTGATCGCTACTTCTACAGCTACATTGGAATCGGCGTCATGGCCTTCCATGTAAACAACAGATGGGATCAATGCATTGCGCTTGCCGTTTTTATCCAACATCTCTACAAACTCAACAATACCTCCTTCACTGTAAAACACCTGTTTGTAATGCGTTCCGTCATCGTTTATTTCTCTAAAATCCGTTAAGGTGATGCGGATTTTTTTATTCAAGTACGATAATTCTCTTAAACGTCCTTCCAGGATGTCTTTGTTGTAAACGTTGCTGGTGAAAATGGTGGTGTCTGGCCAGAAATGAACTGTGGTGCCGGTTTCAGTACTATTGCCATTTTCTCTAACAGCATACTTGGGCACACCCCTTTCGTATTCCTGCTCAAAAACTTTGCCTTCGCGGCTCACCATAACGTGAAGCTTTGTGCTCAATGCATTCACACAGCTTACACCCACACCGTGCAAACCTCCAGACACCTTGTAGGTGTTCTTGTCAAATTTTCCTCCAGCATGCAATACAGTCATCACCACTTCCAAAGCACTTCTTTTTTCTTTGTGGTGCATTCCGGTGGGTATTCCTCTTCCATTGTCTTTTACTGAAATGGAATTGTCGGTATGAATGTTTACCTCAATGGCATTGCAATACCCAGCAAGAGCTTCATCAATGGAGTTGTCAACTACTTCATAAACCAAATGGTGCAACCCTTTAACACCAATATCCCCAATGTACATGGCCGGCCTTTTTCTCACCGCTTCTAATCCTTCCAAAACCTGGATGCTGTCTGCACCGTAATTGCCGTTGTTGGGCGTTTGGTCCATTAAATTTTCAGTACTCATACGTTCTTCTTCCTCTCTTTTTTGTACCCCTATTTTAGGGTCTACAAATTTACTGAAATAAGGCCCCCCAGCAGGCGTAAATGGGCTAAAAGTTGAGCTTTCTTTTTCCACATTTTCATGACTGTTTTTTGACAGAATTTAAGCTTGGAAACGCTTGATTTGGTGTACCTTTGCAGACTGATGGAAAAGGTGAATCTGGAAGCAAAAATTCGGCCAACAGAAAGTTTGCTGATTGGAAACAAATCTCCTTTGTTTTCAAGTGAAAAGCGCATACCCGGATCTTGGCATTATGCCGTAAAACGCTACGCCCAGGATGCCAGGTTTCAAGTGGAGGATGAGGGGAGCTTCAATTACCAATACGATGCTATACCGGGCATGCGGTATATCGAACTGAAGTTTTGTGTGAGCGGACAAACCTATTGCCAGCTTCCAGAGTCCGATTGTGAATCGTGCAAGCTAAATCAAAACGCAAGGTGTGTAGAACAAACCGGAACATTGGATTTTTTGCGTTTCCGTTTTGAGCCCCTTCACCTCAATAATCTTATCAAAGCAGATTCTGCCAACGCAGAAACCGAGTCCATTCTGCAATTCCGCTATACCCACAGCTTCAGCAAGCCCATTGCCATTAGCGGAAGAATTCGGCATACGCTAGATTCTATTTTAAATCACCGCTACACCGATGCTGTTGAAAATATTTTCATCAATGCCCAAACGCAGATCCTGTTGATGTATACGCTTGAATCCCTCAGGGCATTGAAGGAAGATGAAGTTCCAGCTTGCAAATTTCTTTCATACCAAGCAGAAAGGGAAAAGATCATCAAGGCTAGAGAAATTCTACTAGCCCACATTGGAGATCCGATCACCATCAAAGAACTGAGTCGCAAAGTAGCCATCAACGAATGCTACTTAAAAAAAGGCTTTAAGGTGATGTTTGGCATCACCATATTTGATTTCTACCAAGATCAGCGTATGGAGCATGCTCGCTATCTCTTGTATGAGAAAGGACTGACGGTTTCTGAAGTTTCTGCCCAACTCGGCTATTCATCTATTTCGCATTTTTCTACTGCTTTTAAAAAGCATACGGGACTTAAACCTTGCGAACTGCTTCGCGTTCAATCCTGATCTATATTGTCATTATTCTGTCAGTTTTTCTTGGGTCAATTCATTCTGACATTTCCATGATGATTCTATTTCATATCTGATTCAACTTCGCGTCCGATTTGAGTGGAACGATGAAATTAAATTCGCTTGTATTCTTCCTTTTTATGTCATCCTCGATCTGTGCCCAACAGATCAGCGACAGTTCAATATCAAAAAATCTGGATGAAGTTGTTGTTACCGCTACGCGCACACCTCGATTTCTTGGAAATGTTGCTATTCCCGTTCAAGTTATTCAAGCAAAAACCATATCCCAATCTGGATCTTTACGTCTGCATGATATCCTCGCAGAGCAAACGGGTATAGCCATTGTTGAGAATTTTGGAAAGGGTATTCAGGTACAGGGGCTTTCCTCTGAGTATACTCTTATTCTACTTGATGGAGAACCTCTTGTTGGAAGGACAGGAGGTGTGTTGGATTTATCTCGTATTTCAGTACGAAACATCCGTAAGATTGAAATTGTAAAAGGTCCATCTTCCAGTTTATACGGCTCTGAAGCCATGGGAGGGGTAATCAACATCATCACCGATCGTGCTGGTCAGAATAAAAAAGATTTAGGACTGAGATTGGGAAGTTTTAGCACTGTAGATGCTAATTTCAATTTTTCTAAAAAATGGGGAAGGACTGATTTCATAGCCTCTTCCAACTACAACAGCTCAAAGGGATATAGTTTAAAACCCAACTCCCAACAAAAAACAGTAGAACCTTATTGGAGAAGCCTTCAACAACTTGCAGTTCACCACCATTGGGGTGATCATTGGAAAGCCGGTGTTGGATTGAGAGGCAATCTTACCCACATAGACAATACCATCACTGTTCAAAACGGGGGCGTGAATATTCTCTCCAAGGGATTTGAGCGTACCGGAGAATTCAATGCCACTCCTTATTTATCTTATCAGCAAGGAGAAAAGCTAAAATCAGTTTTGCGCGGATATGTTACTGGATTTGAATCTCGACAAGCTTTAAAAGTAAAATCAGACTTCGTTGAATACGATGATCAATTTCAACAACTGTTCATGCGATTGGAGTCGCAAACCGACATTGCATTGAATAAAAATGCTCAGCTTTCTTTAGGGGGCGGTTATGCACAAGAAAGTGTACGCTCCAACCGGTATGATTCACTGTCCGCCCAACGCACCAATTCCATTGCCTATCTTTTTGCACAGCACGAAGCAAAAATTGGAGAGAAATGGACATCCATTCTGGGATTTCGATTCGATGGAAATCAGACCTATGCATCTGTTTTAAGTCCTAAGCTCTCACTTCAATACAAGCCTTCAAGCCAACTGCATTTTACACTCTCATACGGTAAAGGGTTTAAGGCACCTGATTTTAGACAACTTTATCTCAATTTCACCAACTTGGCTGCTGGTGCCTATTCGGTATTTGGAACTGCAGTTGCTGCAACGGAACTGGATCGTCTCAAACAACTGGGGCAATTGGATCAGGTCACTCCCATTGCAGCCCGATTGGCAGATCTTAAGCCTGAAATTTCCGGAGGATTCAATGCCGGTATTCACTTTCATCCACACGAAAAAATAAAAACTTCAATTCATCTTTTTCGCAATGATTTATCCAACATGATCCTTACAGATATTGTTGCGTTTAAAACCAATGGGGGACAAATATTCAGTTATTTCAATATCAACAGAGTGTTAACGCAGGGTGTAGAATGGGATGCATCGGTTAAGATTACAAAACGAATTCACCTCAATGCAGGGTATCAATTTTTATATACAGCAGATAAGGATGTGCTTGAATCCATTCGGGAGGGTAAGCTGTTTCAGCGTTCAGCAACCGATGGAAATGTAAGCAGGATGAGGGTTTCCGATTATGGGGGACTTCCCAATCGTTCTACACACAATGCCAATTTGAAATTATTTTATGAATCACCTAAAGGGAATTTCATAACCCTGCGTTCACTTTATAGAAGCAGATGGGGCACTACCGATGCAGATGGAAATGGATTGATCAACCGTTCGGATGAGTATGCAAATGGTTTTGTGCAATTCAATGTAAGTGCCGGTTGGGTTCTGATGAAAAATTTGAAGTGGATGATTGGTGCTGATAACCTTCTTAATTATAAGGATGCACAATTTCTTCCTGGCAACCCAGGAAGGGTGGTGTATATGGATTTGCAATTCAATTTTTAAACATAAATAAATACGTGATGAAAACAAAAGCAATTTGGTTCTTGGTAGTGAGCTCAAGTTTATTTTTTTATGCCTGTGAAAAAACAGAAACACCAGAGGTCAAAGAAACCCTTACCATTAAAACCGTGAACGATATTCCTGCAGATACCATTGTGGGATTGGTGAATGGTCAGCCTGTAGGGACGGGCAGATTTAATTTTTACAGCATTGAGAATGGGGTATTGGCATCATCCTCCGATTCCAATTCAACCAAATGGGATCTCGGTTTAAGAGGAACCACTATCATCACCAACAGCGGAAATAGCGGTCCCGGTGCCGGCGGAGCCTTTGTTTTTGTTGGAACATTTGATGAATTAAAAAAAGTTCCTGCAGATTCAACATTTCGGGTTGATGCAGCCCCTTCGTCTTATGCTATTCCTTTAGGTAGCAACAGAGGTTGGTATGTTTACAGTCCACTTACAACCTTGGTTACGCCTATACCCGGCAGGATACTGGTTATCCGAACTGCCACAGGAAAATATGCTAAAGTGGAAGTGATCAGTTACTACAAGGGAGGTGTTACGCCCGCAGCTACAGCTTCTGATGACGAAAAGCTTAAAAAACAGCGGTATTATACATTTCGCATTGCCTTTCAGTCCAACGGCACCACTGCCTTTGAATAAAAGGGAAGCATGAGAGAGGTTTAGGGAATAAAACCCCTAAACCAATTATCTTTGCTGCCTTTGAAATGCTATGCAGGCCAAATACAAGGAATACCAAAAGTTAGATCTCCCTTTGTTTGAAAAGCAAATGCTTGAAACATGGGATGCAGAAGATGCTTTCAATAAAAGCATTTCACTTCGTGAAGGAAGTAAGCCCTTCGTATTTTATGAAGGTCCACCCAGTGCCAACGGCATGCCCGGAATTCACCACGTTATTTCACGAACACTGAAAGATTTGGTTTGTCGCTACAAAACCATGAAAGGCTTTCAGGTAAAACGCAAAGGTGGTTGGGATACTCATGGATTGCCTGTGGAATTGGGGGTTGAAAAAGAGTTAGGGATTACCAAAGAAGACATTGGGAAAACCATAACCGTTGAGGAGTATAATGCCAAGTGTAGGGAAGCGGTTCTTCGATACAAAGACAAGTGGGATGATATTACACGTAAAATGGGGTATTGGGTTGATCTCAAAGATCCATACATCACATTTAAAAATGAATACATCGAATCCTTGTGGTGGTGTTTAAAGCGTCTTTACGAAAAAGGATTATTGTATCAAAGTGTAAGCATTCAACCCTATTCTCCAGCCGCAGGAACCGGATTGAGTTCGCATGAATTGAATCAACCTGGTACATATAAAGATGTAAAAGATACATCTGCAGTTGCTTTGTTTGAAATCGATTTTGAAAAAAGCAGTCAACACCCTCTGGCATCAAAACTACAGGGGTGTACCGGAAATCAAGCCGCTCACATCATGGCCTGGACCACCACTCCATGGACGTTACCTTCCAATTTAGGATTAACCGTTGGCGCATCAATTGAATACAGTGTTGTTCAAACATTCAATCCATATACGGGAGAAGCTGTTTATGTGGTATTGGCCTCGGCATTGATTCCCTCGTTTTTTAAAGATGAGGCCAAGTCTCTTGAATTTTCTGCCTATCAAGCAGGGGATAAGCTTATACCCTGGAAAATTGTTGGTGCATGGACGGGGAAAGAGTTCGAAGGGTTGTATTACAAACAGCTTATGCCGCTGCCCGGCAATAATTTGGAAAAAATAAAAGAAATCACTCCGGATGCTGATCCCTTTAAAGTAGTAGTGGGTGATTTTGTTACTACAGAGGATGGAACAGGCATTGTGCATACATCGCCTGCTTTTGGAGCGGATGACTTTAAAGTGGGACAGAAAAACAAATTGGGCATTTTAACGCTGGTGGATCGTGAAGGAAAATTTGTTGAAGGGTTAGGGGAGTATAGCAATCGGTTTGTAAAAAATTACAAGAACGAAGAGAACTATGTAGATGTGAATATAGACATCTGCGTAAACCTGAAAAAAGAAGGCAAAGCATTTCGGGTTGAAAAGTACGAGCACAACTATCCCCATTGCTGGAGAACCGATAAGCCCATATTGTATTATCCTTTGGATGCCTGGTTTATTAAAACCACGGCTTTAAAAGATAAAATGGTTGAGCTCAATAAAACCATTCAATGGAAACCGAAATCTACGGGTGAAGGGCGTTTTGGCAATTGGTTGGAAAACATGGTGGATTGGAATTTGAGCAGAAGTCGTTTTTGGGGAACTCCGCTTCCCATTTGGAGAACAGAAGATGGCGATGAAGAAATATGTATTGGCTCGGTAGATGAATTGAATCAGCAAATTCAAAAAGCTGCCCAACAATTGGGCGGTGATGTGAATGCATCCTTTTTGAAAGAGGGCATAAAAGATTTACACAAGCCCTTTGTAGATGAAATTGTATTGGTGAGCCAGAACGGAAAACCGATGAAGAGGGTTCTGGATTTGGTTGATGTTTGGTTTGATAGTGGAGCCATGCCCTATGCGCAATGGCATTATCCTTTTGAACATCGTGAAATGATTGAAAAGGGACTTGCTTTCCCAGCCGATTTTATTGCAGAAGGAGTAGATCAAACGCGAGGTTGGTTTTATACGTTGCATGCCTTAGGTGTTCTTTTGTTTGAAAGTGTTGCATATAAAACGGTTGTCTCAAACGGATTGGTTTTAGACAAGAATGGCAATAAGATGAGTAAGCGGTTGGGAAATGTGATTGACCCTTTCTCAACCATTGATACCTTTGGTGCTGATGCAACACGTTGGTATTTGATCACCAATGCATCGCCATGGGATAATCTCAAATTTGATTTGGAAGGGATTAAAGAAGTTCAGCGAAAGTTCTTTGGAACTTTGTACAATACCTATCAGTTTTTTGTTTTGTATGCCAACGTAGATGGGTTTGCGTATGCTGAAAAAGATATTCCATTTGATGAACGTCCGGAAATCGACAGGTGGATACTTTCTAGTCTGCAAAGCTTGGTGAAAGAAGTGAACAAGCACATGGACGATTACGAGCCTACGTTGGCGGGAAGAGCAATTGATTATTTTGTAGATGAGTTGTTGAGTAACTGGTATGTGCGTTTATCAAGACGTCGGTTCTGGAAAGGAGAGTATGGACCAGATAAGATTAGTGCCTTTCAATCTCTCTATCAATGTTTGATTACGGTAGCTAAACTTTCAGCTCCACTCTCTCCATTTTTTACAGATGCATTGTATCGAAACTTAAATGAACGCACCCAAAAAGAAGGGCATGCATCTGTGCACCATGCTGATTTTCCAGAAGCTCAAAACCAGTGGATTGACTTGGCTTTAGAAGAACGAATGGAAATGGCAAGAGATCTTTCATCTTTGGTGCTATCGATCCGTAAAAAAGTAAACATACGTGTTCGTCAGCCCCTTCAAAAGATTTTAGTTCCAATCCAGCATCAGCATATGCAAGATCAACTTCAAAAAATTGAAGATTTGATTTTGGCGGAAGTCAATGTAAAACAATTGGAATACCTGCCAGCCAACAATGATTTCATCAAGAAAAAGATCAAGCCTAATTTTGTTTTGCTGGGTAAAAAATTAGGATCCATGATGAAGGCCGCTTCGTCTGCGATCTCCAATTTTGACCAAACTACCATCCGAAGGTTGGAGACTGAAGGCAAAATGGAACTTCTTTTGGAAGGAACAACAGTTGAGATTTTACGCGAAGAGGTTGATATTCAAAGTGAAGACGTTCAAGGATGGATGGTAGCCTCTAAAAATGCGCTGACGGTTGCTTTGGATGTTACGGTTACAAAAGATCTTGAAAATGAGGGGAATGCCCGGGAGCTGGTCAATCGAATTCAGAAAATGCGAAAGGACATGAACCTTGAATTAACTGATCGAATTCAGGTGCAGATTCAGTTGGATCCGGATTTGACTCCATCGTTTACACAATTTAATGACTATATTTGCGCCGAAATTTTAGCTGACCATTTGAGTTTTGTCGATGAAAACTTGGGGGGAATTGAAAATGAAATAAATGGTAAAATGCTGAATATCAATATAATAAAAAAATAGTAGGCATTATGGCAACAAAAAAACCGGCTCCGAAAAAAGCTGCAAAACCTGCAAAAAAAGCAGTTCCAGTAAAAAAGAATGCACCTGCGAAAAAAACTTCAGTAAGCAAACCGGCTCCAAAAAAACCTGCTTCAGCAAAAAAACCTGCGAAGGCGGTTCATAAAGCAGTAGCAAAAAAGCCTGCTCCGAAAAAAGCAGCATCGAAGACCGGGGCGGCTAAAAAACCTCTTGCAAAGAAGCCTATATCAGTAAAAGCGGCAAAACCATCTCCAAAACCCGTAGCGGTAAAGGGTGCAAAATCGTCTCCAAAGCCTGTAGCGGCAAAGGGTGCAAAACCATCTCCAAAGCCTGTAGCGACAAAGGGTACAAAACCGGCTGCAGTTGCGCCCGCAAAAAAAGCTGCCCCTAAGCCTACGCCTTCAAAGGGTGCAAAACCCATGCCCTCTGCAAAAGGTGGTGCAAAGCCGGCACCAGCTCCTGTAGCGGGGAAGCCAAAAGCATCTGGAAAAAAAGTTCCTGTTATTTCTCCGGAAACACGCTTTGCAGAAACCAGCAAGGTTACTGCGAGTGCAGCAGAAATTAGAAAAGCGTTACGCGCGAAGGAAGTTAAAAAAGATTCCAAGCCTGTGCCAATGCCAAAGATCTCAGCTAAAACCTCTCGCAAATACGAACCCGAATTCACCAAATCAGTTTTAGATAGCAAGGCCGTTGAAGAGCAAACTGGTCCCACTCAGCGTTATTCTGATGCTGAATTGTCAGAATTCAGAGAGTTGGTTCAAAATAAGATCAACTCAGCCAAACAGGAATTGGCTTATTTAAACGGATTGATTACCCGCAAGGACTCCATGAGTGGAGAGGATTCTGATAGCCGCTATATGACTATGGAAGATGGAAGTTTGAGTATGGAGCGTGAGCAATTGAGTCAAATGGCTAGCCGTCAAATTGATTTTATCGAAAAATTAGAAAAAGCCCTGATGCGCATCGAGAATAAAACCTACGGCATTTGCAGGGTAAGCGGCAAATTGATTGATAAAGCGAGGCTGAGGGCTGTCCCTCATGCCACACTCAGCATGGAAGCAAAAATGGGCATGAATAAGCCTGGTGTTGCTCTCAATCCATAAAGAGTCATTTCATTTCTTGCATACTCACTAGGCGGTTGTAATAACCGTTGAGTGCAATCAGTTCATCGTGTTTGCCTCTCTCGACTATTTTTCCCTGGTTCAGTACGATAATTTCATCTGCGTGACGTACAGTAGATAATCGATGTGCTATTACAATACTGGTTCTGTCTTTCATCAAGTTGTAAATAGCATCTTGCACCCATTTCTCACTTTCTGTATCTAAAGAGGATGTTGCTTCATCTAAAATTAAGATGGGCGGATTTTTTAAAACAGCTCTTGCGATGGTGATGCGTTGTCTTTCGCCCCCACTCAATTTAGAGCCGCGGTCTCCCACATTGGATGCATAGCCATTTTCTTTTTGCATGATAAACTCATGCGCATTTGCAATTTGAGCAGCCTGTATTACATCGGATTCATTGGCATGGAAGTTTCCCAGCGAGATATTGGATTGAATGCTTCCGTTGAAAAGGATGGGCTCCTGCGTAACAATACCCATTAGATTTCTGAGTTCTTTTAGTTTGTATTTTTTTATGTTTATGCCATCAACCAGTACCTCTCCACTTGTTGCATCGTGAAAGCGGGGGATCAGATCCGCCAACGTTGATTTTCCGGATCCGGAAGCCCCTACCAGGGCAATGGTTTGTCCCTTTTGAATTGTGAGGTTGATGTTTTCAAGTATTTTACGATCGGGGTACTGGAAGGAAACATTTCTCAATTCAATTGTTTTCTCAAATGCAGGAATGGAAATTGCCTGCGGGTCTTCGGTAAGCGTTTGCTCTTCTTGAATTAATTTTTGAATTCGTTCAATACTGGCAGCTCCCTTTTGGATGTTGTATGAAGCGTTGCTAAATGCCTTTAGGGGGTTGATGATTTGAGTAAAAATGGCAATGAACGTTAGGAAATCCGGTCCATTCAATGAAAAGTTTTTTTGCAGTACCAAGGTTCCTCCGTAATAGAGTACGCAGGATACAGCTACAATTCCAAGTGTTTCTGAAACCGGAGATGCCAAATCTCTTCTTCGAATTGCTTTGTTTTTGATGGAAAGCAATTCCTCGTTCTCGTGTGTAAACCGGTGAAGTTGTTGGTCTTCGGCATTGAACGCTTTCACTACTCGAATTCCACCTAAGGTTTCTTCAATGGTGCTTAGGATTTCGCCTAATTTAACTTGAACCCGAGTAGATACTTTTTTAAGCGATCTCCCAATTCGGCCAATAAGAAAACCAGACAGGGGTAGAAAAAAAAGAAGAAACAACGAGAGCTCTGGACTGAGCTGAATCATGGCAATCAGATAAAACAAAATCAAAATGGGCTCGCGAAAAAAACTTTCTAAAAAACTGATGGTTGAGAACTCCACATCTTGTAGGTCGTTTGTGAGTTTGCTCATGATGTCTCCTTTTCGTTGCTCGTTAAAATACCCCACCGGCAGCATCAATATTTTTTTGAACATGTCGGTCCGCATGTCGTTGATGATGTTGTTGCGGATAGGGGTGAGCAAATAAAGTGAGAAGTAGAGAAAAATATTTTTTAGTGTAATGGTGGTTACAACAAGAAGGCAAATAAACCCCAACGCTTTTACCTTTCCTTCATCGGTGGATGCGGCTTCCTGCATATACCGATAAAGATTATCTGTGAGTGATCCCAGTTTGAACCTGGATTCAACGATCGAGCTGTCTTTTCCTAATCCAAAAATTAGGGTTAAAAACGGCGCCAACATCGCCAAAGAAATCAACGAAAACAAGGCAGAGAGGATGTTTAGGCTGAAATAGCCTGTTACCAATTTGGGGTATTTCTTGATGTATCCGAAAATAATCTTAAGGCTTCTCATGCGCGGAGCAGGCTATTTTGTATTATGTGGTTCAAAAGTAACTAATTTTACAACCATCAGATACGGTTATGGAGGAAAGCAAAAGACAGAAACAGGTTGCAGGTGTTATTCAAGAAGCCATGAATGATATTTTTTTACGCATGGGATTGAATATGTTTGGTGGTGGAATGGTATCCATTTCATCCGTTAAAATAACTCCCGATCTCTTGGAAGCCAGAATATACTTAAGTCTGTATCAAATTGCCGATCAAAATGCGTTACTCTCCAAGTTAGAAGATCGTAAAGGCGAAATCAAAAGGGAGTTGGGGTCTCGTGTGAAGCAACAACTCAGGCGGATGCCTGAATTGAAGTTTTTTAAAGACGAAACCTTGGATCATGTGTTTCGTATGGAAGAGATCTTTAAAAAAATCAACGAAGAACGCAGCAAATGAAGTTTAGCCAGATTCTGAAATTTGCCTGGCGTTATTTCAGGGCTAAAAAATCTACTCAGGCCATCAATGTCATTTCTTGGATCTCTGTTACTGCTATTGCTATAGGAACTGCATCTCTAGTTACAATTTTCAATGCATTTAATGGATTTGAATTTTTAGTGAAGTCGCTTTACGCCTCTTTTTATCCGGATCTGAGAGTAAGCGCCTCCAGTGGGAAGACATTTTTATTGGATTCAGCCACCATCAAACGTGTTCACGCACTAAAGGGAATTCAAGAATTATCTTGTGTAGCCGAGGAAAAGGCATTGATTCAACACGATGGATTGCAAACCATAGTTCAACTGAAAGGAGTGGATGCTCGTTACGGAAATGTTTCGGGTGTAAAGTCACATATCATCCGAGGGAAATACGAAACCGGAAATCCGGATCAACCCGGATTGGTATTGGGTTCTGGAATTGAGCAAGCGCTGGGCTTGGTTTCTGATCGCAGCGTCTATCCGGTTGTGGTGTATTTGCCTAAAAAGGGGAATACTCAATTGCTCACTCCAGATGCATTGTCGGTTTCTATGGCCTACCCTCAGGGCAGTTTTTCAATTCAAAGTGAGTTCGACAACAAGTATGTACTAACAGATCTTCAATTTTTGAAACAGTACCTCCAATACAATTCAAATGAATACGGTGCACTGGAAATAAAAACAAACCCTCAATCGGATATTGATGATATTCGTTCTTCAATCAAAAAGATCTTGGGCCCCGAATTTGTCGTTGAAAATCGGTTTGAACAAAATAGAACGCTTTATTCAACCATTCGATTAGAAAAGTTGGCCATCTACGGAATATTTACTTTAATCCTATTGGTTGCGGCTTTTAATATGGTAGGAGCATTAAGCATGCTGGTGTTGGAGAAATCAAAGGACATTCAAATATTAAAATCGATGGGTGCAGACGATCGATTGATCAAAAAGATTTTTCTTGTTGAGGGAAGTCTCTTGTCTGGAATTGGAACCTTGTTGGGAGTTGCATTGGCCATGTTGATTTACTATGTGCAAATTACATACAAGCTTGTACCTTTAAGTGGAGCAACATTTGTTATTGATTACTATCCCCTCAAGTTGAATGCATATGATTTTGCAGTTGTGGGATTAACCGTTATGCTGATTGGTATGGCTGCATCTTGGTTTCCATCAGCAAAAGCTGCAAAGCAGCAACCCAATTTGAGATCCTGATTAATAGTCGCCTAATGTTTCTGGAAGTTGCTCTAATGCCTTAGCCAGTTGCTCGTCGTTGGGGGCTATACCATGCCAACCGTGATCGTTTTCCATAAAATCAACACCTTTGCCCATTAGCGTATGCATCATGATGGCAATGGGTTTGCCTTTTCCTCTCCATGATTTTGCTTTTTCTAATGTTGCAACTACATCATCCATATCATTGCCTTGCATTTCTAGTGTTTGCCATCCAAAGGCTTCAAATTTTTCTTTGATGTTGCCAAGCGACATAACCTGCTCAGTAGGACCATCGATTTGCTGACCATTCCAATCGATTGTGGCAATCAGGTTATCCACTTTGTGATGCGCGGCAAACATAACAGCTTCCCAAATTTGTCCCTCTTGAAGTTCTCCGTCTCCATGCAATGAAAAAACGGTTTGATTATCGTTGTTGAGTTTTTTTGCCAACGCTGCACCTATTGCAACCGAAAGACCTTGTCCCAATGAACCTGAGGCAATGCGAACACCTGGAAGATGTTCATGCGTTGCGGGATGGCCTTGTAATCTTGAGTTCAGTTTTCTAAATGATGCAAGCTCTTGGATGGGGAAGTATCCTGATCTAGCCAAGCAGGAATAGAATAGAGGTGAAATATGTCCATTGGAAAGAATGAAAACATCTTCTCCTTGAGCATTCATATTGAATTGAGGATCGTGTTTCATGATTTTAAAATAGAGGGCAGTCACGAAATCCGCACAACCCAATGAGCCTCCTGGATGTCCGCTTTGAACGGCATGAACCATACGAACTATGTCTCTTCTTACCTGTGTTGCAGTATCCTTAAGATCTATCATTAGAAAAGTTTCGAGCAAAACTAATGCTTTTGGTTATTTGTGTTTCAATTCGCGTTTTTTGGTAAAAAATCAATAAATAATGTACTAACAGCTTTTATTTATCGTTTATTAAGGGTAAATTTGATCAATGCATTGTAAAACAATGATTTATCATAAGTTTTCTTCAATGAAGTTCTTCTTTTTATGATCATGGATTCTATCATATTGGTTTCATTGGTTTCTTTTTTCATTACGTTTATAGCTATACCCGTGGTTATTCGGGTTGCAGATGCAAAAAAGTTATTTGATCTGCCCGGTGATCGTAAGGTCCATTTTACCCCTATACCATCCTTGGGGGGTATAGGAATCTTTGCTTCTGTGGTATTCGCCGTAACAACTTTGGTTTCTTTTTCTACAACACCCGCCCTTCAATTTTTTGTTGCAGCTTCTATTATCATTTTTTTCTTAGGAATGAAAGACGACATCTTGTTGATTTCTCCAATGAAAAAATTTACAGGTCAGTTTATTGCCACATTTTTGTTAGCATACCAATCTGATTTTCAACTGACTTCCTTTCATGGGTTCTTGGGTGTGTATGATTTACATCCTGCGATTTCAATCCTATTTACCTATATGACGATCTTGGTCATCATCAATGCCTTCAACCTCATTGATGGTATTGATGGGTTGGCAGGAACACTGGGTTTATTTTCAACGTTATTTTTTGGTGTAGTTTTTGCCATTGAGCAAGACTATTCTTATGCTATACTTTCTTTTTCGATGTCGGCTAGCTTAGTGGCCTTTCTTTTATACAACTATTCTCCAGCACGCATATTCATGGGAGATACCGGCTCATTGATGTTGGGTTTGGTAAATGCAGTGCTGGTCATACGATTCATCAATACAGAGTCTTTAGCCTCATCCGCACTGTCTTTTGATTCAGCCGCCGCCATTGGATTTGCAGCTTTATTCATCCCTTTAATGGACACCCTACGCGTAATCGTTATTCGTGTATATTTTGGAAGATCACCCTTTGATCCGGATGTTAACCACATCCATCACATTCTTCTTCGCAGGGGACTTTCCCATCTTCAAATTACGGGAGTGTTGACGTTGGCTTCTGCTTTTTTCCTTGGCTTCGCTTTATTCTTTGATTCATTGGGTATTAATTTTATCATTCTTTCTTTGTTTGGAATGGGTACTGGAATTGCAGCCTATCTTAAATGGTTTGCCCCCGGATCCGAAAAACTTTCATTGAGATCGCGTTCAAAAGCAAACTCCGAGCAAGAGAGTATTGAGCAGTATTGATCGAGCTCCAGAAAAACTTAATTCTCATTTTCAGGTTCATATTTCTGATCATTTACTAGCTTTGTCCACTCAACGAAATATTTATGTCTGAAGAGGTACAGTACCATATTAATCAAGCTTCATCTTCCATGCAAAAAGCCATTTCGCATCTGGAATCGGAATTGGTAAAAATTCGCGCTGGAAGAGCAACCCCGAACATGTTTGACGGATTGGTTGTTGACTACTACGGCTCTCCAACACCAATCGCTCAAGTTGGTAACATTTCGGTATCAGATGCCAGAACCCTTACTATTCAGCCATGGGAAAAAAATATGCTTCAGCCTATTGAGCGTTCAATCATAGCGGCCAACTTGGGTGTAACCCCTCAAAACGACGGAACCATCATCCGTATTTTTCTACCTCCGCTAACAGAAGAAAGAAGAAAAGAAATTGTGAAGCGCGTACAAGTAGAGGGCGAGCATTCTAAAGTAGCTGTTCGAAACATCCGCAGAGATGGAATTGAGCATGTAAAAAAGTTGCAAAAAAATGGACTTAGTGAAGATGTGGCTTTGGATGGAGAAAAACAGATCCAGGATTTGACCAATAAGTTCATTGCTTTAATAGATAAGCACCTAGAGGCAAAGGAAAAGGAAATCATGAGCGTATAGCTCTTCTATTTATTAGCCAATCTCACTCCAATTAAAATCACGGCCATCCCCATGGCTTGAATACTTGTTATAATTTCTCCAGATAGTATTCCCCATCCCATGGCTACAAAGGGTATTCCATACGTAACCATGGATGCAAAAACGGGACCGGCCTTTTTAACCAACATATAAAAAAGAATAGAGGCAACACCTGTGCCCATGATTCCCAATACCGCTGCTGAAACAGTCCCTTGCGTGTAGGTTCCATCGATTAATTTGGGGTCATTGAAATACCCGCTCCCATACAACACGGCTAAGGCTGGTATAATCAATGAAGTAAATGCAATGGCAGCAATAGATGTAGGCTCTGCCTCTTTGAGGAAGTTGTTAATCAAATTTACATTGAGACCGTAGCAAATCGTAGCCAGGATAACAAAAGAAGCAAATCCCAAATGCGTGAGGTTTATTCCAGCTGTTCCTCCCAACAAAAGAATGCTCATTCCTAAAAATCCTAAAATAAGTCCGCTCCATTTCACCCAGCTCAACGTTAATTTAAAAAATAAACTTCCAATGGCTACAGTGAAAATGGGGGTAAGGGCATTGAGAATTCCAGCCAAAGAGCTATCTATTTTGGTTTGTGCAATGCAGAAAAAATAGGCGGGAAAGAAAGAGCCTAAAAATCCAGAAATGATCAAAGGTGTAATTAAATTTCGGGGGGTTGTTTTGAATGCTTTGAACGCAATGGGAAGCATGGCCACTCCTGCAAATATGATTCTGATGGAAGCAACTTGATAAGGAGTTAAATCCTCCAGACCTGATTTCATGAGTATAAACGAGCTGCCCCAGGTTAGGCAAAGTAGAACGAACAAGAGCCACTTCAATGGTAAAGAATTGAGATGCGAAGTTCGCAAATTTCCCCTGGATCAGATCAATTAACTTCAAACGCGAATTCCTATATTTGCCGCCAACCATGTAATTAACATTCCTTGAATACATCTACATATCAGATCCATCTACCCCAATTCGAAGGGCCTTTTGATCTCTTGCTTTTTTTTATCGAGCGGGATGAGTTGGATATTTACAATATTCCCATTAAGAAAATCATCGACGATTTTTTAGTCTTCATCAAGCAATCCGAAGAAGATAATATTGAGCTCAGCAGTGAATTCATCCTCTTTGTTTCTACACTGATGCGCATCAAGGCTAAGATGTTGTTACCGCGAAAGGAATTAGATGCTGATGGAAATGAAATTGATCCTCGTCAAGAGCTGATTGATAAGATCTTGGAGTACAAAAAATTCAAGGAAGCCTCACTCAAGTTAGCCGAGCTTGAGCAGCAACGGTTGTTCATGGTGAAGCG
>JAULVY010000088.1:19938-20295 GCA_032110825.1 Chitinophagaceae bacterium
TGACCTCCAAGCAGTAGGAGAGGAGGCATCGGAGGGGACTGAAATTCAATCCATATCTCTATTCAAGCTTATGAAGGTTTTTGAACGTGTAATGCAACGCTTGCATGATCGTCAAAATAAACCGCAACACGTGGTGTACCGCTACAATTACACCATGGAGGAAAGTCGTGAATATGTATTGAAAGTGTGTTCCGAAGAAAAAACCATGTCTTTTGAGAAAGTATTTGATGTATGCCAAGACAGGCTGCATGCCATCTTTTTATTCTTAACCGTTTTGGAATTGGTTCAGCAAAACTACATGTCGATCATCATCGGTGAAGGAAGAAACAATTTTATCATCGAGTACAACGAGAGCAG
>JAULVY010000089.1:0-65026 GCA_032110825.1 Chitinophagaceae bacterium
TGTATATGATCGTCTTCTGTTGCAATACTTTTACCCTGATAGAGTAAAATACCAGTGGCATTGGGTTGATATTTTTTCCAGTAATGAAGGCCTTTCAAAAGACTACGGTCAGGCTTTGAAGCTGATTTGATTTCGATAGCAAGAGGTCCTGTTTCCTTTTCTATAATAAGGTCGATTTCGTTACCCAAGTTTTCCCTGAAATAAAATATTTCGTCATTTTCACCCTGGTTGCGTTTATTCTTCATAATCTCGGAGATGCACCAATTCTCAAAAATAGCGCCAGCCTGAGTGTGTTTTTTGAATCCAGCCTTTGACGATATCGTTAACAGCGTGCAAAGTAAACCTGTGTCATAGAAATAGAGTTTCGGGCTCTTAACGATTCTTTTATTTAGGTTATTATGCCAGGGTTGTAACCGGAAAAGGATATAACTGCTCTCAAGTAAACCCAGCCATGACTGAATGGTTTTGGTATCAACACCAACTTGCCGAGACAATTCATCTCTATTTAGTATTTGTCCGGCGTGATTAGCGCATAGAAATACAAAGCGATTAAATAAGGCGAGGTTAGAAATATTTTTAAGTTGACGAACATCTCGCTGTATATAGGTTTGTATGTAGCTATTCAACCATTTTTGCGGATGTAATTTCTCCGTCCAGATTTCCGGATATCCTCCAGAGAGCATGTTATTTAGAAGATCAGTCGCAGGCATTTTTGCCCCTTTTAATTCCTGAAAACTGAAAGGCAATAATGTCAAATAGCCTGCTCTTCCGGCCAGGGACTGTGAGACTTGTTCTTGCAATAGAAAGTTATTGGATCCGGTAAGGATGAATTGCCCACGAGATGTGTTTTTATCCAACAAAACTTGCAAGTGCCTGAACAGAGCAGGTACACGCTGCACTTCATCGAAAATGGCACCTGACTTATATTTTTGCATAAAGGCACTTGGACTCTTTTGAAATAAATTCTGAATAACAGGATCTTCAAAATTGACATACGACTTGTCTTTAAAGAGCATTTTGCTAAGGGTTGTCTTTCCACTTTGCCGTGGCCCCGTTATGCAGAGTGCCCTAAATTGAGTCAAGGCAAACTTTGCTTCTTCAATAATTGCCCGTGATATCATAGATTCCATTTTTGTATAAATATACATAAATGGAATTTGATTCCATAATTTACATATTTTACAAAAATGGATTTTCTGTAAACCAGGTTTAGGAGTGAAATGAAAAAAAACTTAGGAAATAACATATAGGGATGTAATTATCCCAAGAATAAAGAATTTGGAACGAAGGAGTCATAAAACAAAAAACCCCTCCGTTTCTGAAGGGGTTTCTGCGGACCGGACGGGACTCGAACCCGCGACCTCCGCCGTGACAGGGCGGCATTCTAACCAACTGAACTACCGATCCTTGTGCTCAATTTGGGTGGCAAAGATATAAATTTTTGGCATCGAGAAAACAATTTCCCCTAGAAAAAATAGGGATGATTTTATTTACCTTTACCGCCCGAGACAAAACCAATCCATGGGAGAAAATAACCCTAGACAGTTTTTAGACTTCGAAAAACCGATCAAAGACTTGTTCGACCAAATTGATCAGTTGAAAGCTACTGCCGAAAAAAATAAAATCGACTTAACCGATTCTATTCGGCAATTAGAAGAAAAAATTCAAGAGAAGAAAAGAGAAATCACAGCCCATTTATCCAGTTGGCAAAAAGTTCAGCTCAGCAGGCACCCAGAAAGGCCCTATACCCTTTCTTATATTGAAAAAATGTGCACAGATTTTGTGGAATTGCATGGCGATCGAAACTTCAAAGACGATAAGGCTATTGTTGGAGGTTTTGGTAAACTTGATGGCCAAACTGTAATGATTTTAGGGCAACAAAAAGGCGTAAACACCAAAATGCGTCAATTGCGAAATTTTGGTATGGCCAATCCCGAGGGATACAGAAAAGCTCTCCGTCTCATGAAATTAGCTGAGAAATTCAATAAGCCAGTCATTACACTGGTTGACACTCCAGGAGCATTCCCGGGAATTGAAGCCGAAGAAAGAGGACAAGGGGAAGCCATTGCCAGGAATATATATGAAATGCTTCAGCTAAAGGTCCCGGTGATCTGCGTTATTATAGGAGAAGGGGCAAGTGGCGGTGCCATGGGAATTGGCGTAGGTGATAAAGTGTACATGATGGCCAATACATGGTATACAGTCATTTCTCCTGAAAGTTGCAGTTCTATTTTATGGAGAAGCTGGGATCATAAAGAAAAAGCTGCTGAAGAACTAAAGCTCACGGCTGAGCACATGCTTAGCTTTGGTTTAGTGGATGGTATCATTGATGAACCGCTAGGCGGTGCTCATTGGGATCACAACGAGGCCGCAGTACTTTTGAAAAATCAACTTCGTAAAGCACTCGCAGAATTAAAATCTCTAGACCCACACTCCCGAATAGAAAACCGAATAGAAAAGTTTTCTAAAATGGGGCGTTGGGAAGAAACATCAACACATACGTAAAGATGGCAGACATTAAACATCCATTTGCGGGTACGGGAGTTGCAATTGCAACTCCATTTAAAAAAAATGGATCAATTGATAAAAAGGGATTACAAAAATTAATTGATCATTTGGTAGAGGGATATGTGGACTACCTCGTGGTATTGGGAACAACAGGTGAAAATGCCACACTTAACACATCAGAAAAACAAGATGTTTTTTCTTCAGTACATAAATTCAACAAAGGAAGAGTCAAGCTGGTAGCCGGCTTAGGAGGAAACGATACCCAAGCAGTGATTAAATCGTTTAAGGATTTTGACTTAAAGGGGTATAGCGCAATTCTTTCGGTAAGTCCCTATTACAACAAACCGACAAGCGAAGGAATATTTCAACATTACAAAGCCTTAAGCAAGGCTACTCCCCTTCCCATCATCATGTACAATGTGCCCGGGAGAACGGGGATGAATGTTAATGCTGCAACAACGTTACGCATTGCAAACGAGTGTAAAAATATCATTGCAACAAAAGAAGCTTCCGGAAACATGGAACAGATCATGCAGATTTTAAGGGAAAAACCTGCAGGATTTGAAGTAATTAGTGGCGATGACGCATTAACGCTTCCTCTGATGGCTTGTGGAGCTATTGGTGCTATTTCTGTTGTAGCAAATGCGTATCCTAGAGAATTTTCACAATTGGTAGATAAATGCCTGGACTACAAATACGTTGCCGCAAGATCACATCACGAAAAACTCCTGCCCATCATTCAATCGCTGTTTACAGAGGGCAGTCCAAGTGGAGTCAAAGCATATCTTGCTGAAATGGGAATCATAGAAGAATACTTCAGACTCCCCGTAGTTCCGGTAAGTGAATCACACAAAAAAGTGATCAAAAAGCTATTGAAAGCTAAGTAATAGTATTAGCCTTTTTTCAATACCCAATTTTTATAGCGATGCATGGCTTCTAGGAAATAATAATCTCCATACGTCAGCGGAACATCCACTTCAGAGTTTGCCGGCAAATGACCAACTCCGTGATTGATGAGAAAGCCGCCAAGCTCTCCTTTCTTAGCTACGTATTCATCCGAAGCCAGTTTCACGATGATTTGTCGCGCTGTCTCAATATAATTTTCCCTTTCCTTCCCTCTGGTATACTGCGCCAATTCCAATAAACCAGAAGCCATAACAGAGGCAGCTGATGCATCGCGAAGTGCATTGGGGATATTAGGCGCATCAAAATCCCAATACGGAATTTTATCAGATGGCATGTTGGGATGATTCAATAAAAACTTTATCACATTGCGGGCATGGTTCAGATAACGCTCATCTTTTACAAATCGATACATCATGGTAAACCCATAAAATCCCCAGGCGTTTCCACGCGACCATGTTGAAGCATCGCTATACCCCTGATGATTTTTACCGGCAATTAACTTACCGGTCTCCAAATCATAATCCAATACATGGAAAGCGCTATAATCAGGGCGATAATGGTTCTCCAATGTGCTGTTGGCATGATTGATGGCGATCTCCCTGAATTTTGGGTCTCCCCCATTTTCAGACACCCATAGCAATAACTCCAAATTCATCATGTTATCAATGATAACGGGACAATTGAAATTTTTATTCTTATTCCAGCTTTGAATGGATTTGATTTGAGGCCTGTATCGAGTAATAAGCGACATGGCCGCCGTATCAATTGTCGTTCTATCCTTGGGATCCTTAAATAATCTGTAATTGTTTCCAAAGGGGCAATACATCATAAAACCCAAATCGTGATTGCCTGTATAATGCTTTTCTTTTTCTTGAATAGCCAGTCGCTTTTTCGCAATTTTAAGAACATCCTGATCGCCAGTATGCTCATAGATATAGAGGAGGCTTGCAGGAAAAAACCCGCTACACCACCATTTGGTATTGCTCACTTCTACTTTACTAGAAGTTTTATTGAATGTTTTTGGCATCATGGAATCCGGCACATTGCTTTCCAATATTTTATACTGCGAGGCTGCATGAGCAAACTGCTGCTCAATGAGTTTAGCCATATCCACTTGAGAAAAAGATGCAAGTGAGAAAAGAGACGAAAATAAAAGACTAAAAAACGGTTTCATTGACAAGTTGTTTCAATAAATATAAATCATTCAATAAAATGAACCGCTAAATCCATAATATTGAACAGAAATTTTTTGCCTTGAAGATCGCATTGAATGAAGTAACCGTTTCCCTGGCCGGGAAAACTATTTTAAATAAACTTAGCTTTCAGATCCATGAAAAGCAACATTTGGGTATTTGCGGTCCAAGTGGCTCCGGAAAATCAATATTAGCAAAGGTTATCAGTGGGGATATTTTCTGTAGGGGCGATTTGCTTTTTCTTGATTCAAATGAAAGTACAATCACGCCTAAAATCACACGTGTTGAACAACAACACCGATTCAAAAACAGAAGTAATGTCAGTAATTTTTACTACCAACAGCGATACAATTCAACGGATAATGAAGACAGTCTAACTGTAGGAGAAGAATTGGACCAACATGGAATTTCCATGGACATGAGTTGGATACGTGTATTTAATATTGAAGAACTCGTTGCAAAACCCATGATTCAACTATCCAATGGGGAAAACAAAAGACTTCAATTGGTTAAAGCATTATCCTCCTCACCTGATATACTAATATTGGATAATCCTTTTTTAGGATTAGATGAAGAAGGAAGAAAAACCCTATCAGAAAGCATAAACAGTATTGCAGCGTCTGATATAAAAATTATATTGATCGCTTCACCTGAAGATTTTCCCTCATGCATTAGTCACATGGTATGGCTAGAAAATAATCTTGCTCAATTTATCCCTGTGGATGAGTATTCTAGAATAAAAGAACATTCTAATGAAGAGATTCAAAATGAATTTCAAAATCTCCCCTTTTCGTTTGATTCAATTAGCAAAAGCCTTGATCCAATTATTGAAATTAAAAATCTACATATTCAATATGGAGATCAAATTATTTTAAAAAATATCAACTGGACTGTTCTTCGAGGTGAACGGTGGTGCGTGACTGGACCCAACGGATCGGGAAAATCAACTCTGCTTAGTTTAATCACTGCTGACAATCCCCAAGGGTACGCAAATGAAATCTATTTGTTTGGGAAAAAAAGAGGCTCTGGAGAGAGTATTTGGGAAATCAAATCCAAAATTGGCTATGTATCGCCTGAATTGCATCTTTATTTTGAACAAGGATTCACATGCAAAGAGGTTGTGGCTTCAGGTTTGTTTGATACCATAGGTTTATTTAGAAAACTCAATAAAGAGCAGGAAGTTCAGGTTTTAAAATGGATGGATATCATGGGCATTTCAAACATCCAGGATAAGTATATACATCAATTGTCACTTGGTCAACAACGATGGATAATGCTTACACGAGCACTAATAAAAATTCCTGAATTATTGATTTTAGATGAGCCCTGTCAGGGTCTTGACCAAATTCAAACAAAACGTTTTGTAGCTCTAATAGATTCGCTATGCAGCAGAACCAATACCACTTTGATTTATGTAAGTCACTACAGTGAAGACATTCCAAAATGCATTACAAACAGCCTTAAATTAGAAAAAGGGGAAATTTACAAATAACTTATTTTACAGTTAGTGTAGTCCCGTTTACTTCAACTGTTTTTTTAGTTAACCCGCTATTGGCTGGACCTTGAGTTACGGAACCATTAATAGAAAAATTAGAACCATGTAATGGGCAATTGAAACTGGTTGTATTCTTTATGAATGTAACGGCAGCTCCGGCATGGGGACAAACATTAGAAAAAGCAACAAAGCTGGTCACTGTATTTCCAGTTGCAGTTCTAACAACAATTACACCGTTATCACTGATAAAATCATTAACAGCCAATAATTGGCTATTGAGGTTTGCAGTAAGCAATACGGTGGTGCCCCCTGTATTTCCTCCTGAGTTATTGGATCCGGAACCTGAGCTGGTTTCATCTTTAGAACAGGCTTCCATCATGCAAGCTACACAGGTAAATGCGAGTCCTCCGGTAAGTTTGTTTAAAAAATCTTTACGTTCCATAATCTTAATATTAGATCATATGACAAAATAAGTGACGCTTTGTTTAAAAAAATCAATAAAAATGTAGAAATTCAAAAACAGAATATGAACCTACACGAGATCATAGAACCCTTTACAATGGAGTGGTGGATAAGCATGGTTACTGTGCTCACCTTGATTTCTGTACTGATTATTTTACCTAAATATTATTGGTGGGCCCAGACAACCTACTACCCCAAAGCGATAGCTATGCTTCTGCTTTTGAACCTCCTGATTGAAAACGGCTATGCAATGTATTCTGGCAGTTGGAATATGCGTCAAAATTTACCACTTCACCTTTGTGGTTTTAGTTCGATTTTGGGGATTGTTTTGTTGTTCCGTTTTAATTTATTCTGGGCGGAAATGTATTTCTTCTTTGGGCTTACTGGAGGTATACATTCGCTGATAACCCCGGAATTTGATTTAGGCAAAGAAGGATTTTTCTACTACTCGTATTTCATCAGTCACGGTGGATTGTTATTGGTCGCTTTTTACCTATCCATTCACCAAAATCTTACCCTTAGAAAAAACTCCTGGCTTCGAGCATTTTTAGCCATTCAAGTTTTGGCCCTGGTGGTTGGACTCTTTAACTATTTCACGGGGTCGAATTACATGTATTTAAGCAGCCCCCCTATTGTTGAAAATCCGCTTATCATTGGACCGTGGCCTTGGTATATCCTTGTTTTTGAGGCTTTGGCCTTATTGCACTTTTTTGTCTTTTACAAGGCACATAGACTTATCAATCCGTAGTGTAGTACTCTTGAACTCTTTCATTCTGAATGGGTTAAGAAATAAAATACTTTATTCACATTAGAATAACACTTGCACCCTATCCTTAACAATTTGGTAATGTTAAAAAAAGACTCTTCAAAAAGAGAAGGTACATCTTTGTCGCGCAATTAAAAGATAAGCCCTTGACAATTAAACTATTCTAAGCCATAGTGCTTTGTTCGTTTACAGGTCTCTTCAATCCTGCACATGGACAGGTACAAGTACCAAAAATGGATACGAAAAAGTGGTATGAAACCATCTCTCTTAGAGGATATATGCAAGTTCGATACAATCGACTTCTAGAAACCAACCCATTGCTCAAATGTGAGCAATGTGATCGCTCTTGGGGTGATGGTGGCTCATTTTCGATCCGCAGAGGCCGTTTGATTTTCAGCGGCAACTTAACTGATCGTATTTATTTTTATATACAACCAGATTTCGGCAGTTCCGCCGGTACAACAGGCAATGTATTTCAATTGAGGGATGCCTATTTTGATGTGGGTTTTGATAAAAAAAATGAATTCAGAATCAGATTTGGTCAAAGTAAAGTCCCCTTCGGTTTTGAAAATATGCAATCGAGTCAGAACCGACTGCCGTTAGATCGTTCCGATGCATTAAACTCTGAAGTTGCCAATGAGCGAGATCTAGGTGTATTTTTTTACTGGGCACCAGAAAAAGCAAGAAAACTTTTTGCTGATTTTGTTCGCAACAACGAAAAAGGATCTGGAGATTACGGTGTTTTTGGAATTGGCCTTTACAACGGGCAAACTGCGAACCGGCCAGAACAGAATAACAATCTCCACCTTGTTTCTCGGTTAAGCATCCCCATAAAGATTGGCAACCAATACATAGAACCAGGTGTACAAGGTTATGTAGGCAGATATGTTGTTGCATCCGACACCAGAAGCAGTTCTGTGAAATCTCCTAACAACTTTGATTTTAAGGAAAGGCGGCTTGCTGGAACGTTCATTTTATACCCCAGACCTCTAGGCATTCAAGCAGAGTACAATGTTGGAAGAGGCCCGAAATACACTGCTAATGGAGACTCCATCCTAACCCGACCCCTTTCAGGCGGATATGCTACAATTAGTTATAAAATTCAAGGGAAGCGAAAAGATGAAGTCTTTTATCCGTTCACCCGAATACATTCGTACACGGGTGGCAAAAAGCATGAATTGGATGCCAGATCATACAATGTAAAAGAATTAGAATTGGGTTTAGAGTGGCAATTCAATAAATATTTTGAACTTACAGCAATGTATGTCATTTCCCATCGGAATACGGATGACAGTAGAATAAAGAACAACGATCAAAAAGGAAGACTACTGCGACTACAAACACAAATAAACTTTTAAATCTTTAAATAAACACACATGGCAGTTAATTCATTCTTCAAGATTTTTCTACCTAAAGACAGGATATTCTATAGCTTATTTGAAACTGTTGCAGACACGGTTCACAAAATGAGTATCACGCTTCAGGAAATGGTATACGAATCTGATGAAGATAAGCGCGCCTCCATACTCGCTCAAATTGAAAATTTAGAACACAAGAATGATGATTTAACCCATAATATATTTACTGAATTGGGGAGGAATTTTATAACACCATTCGATAGAGAGGATATACATCAATTGGCAACAGCCTTAGATGATATTGCAGACTATATTTATGCATCAGCTAAGAAAATCAATTTTTATAAAATCAATCCAAATGATACAGGTATTCACAAAATGACAGAGATGATTTTGCAGGGAAGTATAGAAGTGAAAAAAGCTGTTCATGGGTTAAGAGACATGAAAAATCTAAGAGAAATGACCGAGGCATTGGTAAAAATAAATAGCATTGAAAATCAGGCTGACGATGTATTTGACATGAGCATTGAAATGTTATTTAATAATGAAAATGACTTTAAAGAAGTAATTAAAAAAAGAGAAATCTATCAAGTGTTGGAGATTGCTACCGACAAGTGCGAGGATGCGGCCAATGTGATTGAGTCGATTATCATTAAGTACGCGTAACCCAGAGTGACCTTCAACCGATTATCATGACCCTACTCATCATCATTATTGCCTTGGCCTTGATTTTTGACTACATCAACGGTTTCCACGATGCAGCCAATTCTATTGCAACGGTGGTATCGACAAAAGTACTCACTCCTTTTCAAGCGGTATTGTGGGCAGCTTTTTTCAATATCATTGCCTACTGGATTTTTCAAGACCACGCAGTTGCCAATACCATCAGCAAAACGGTGAATAAAGAATTCATAACACTCCATGTAATCTTAGCAGGATTGATTGCTGCAATATTTTGGAATTTGCTTACTTGGTGGTATGGGATACCTTCTTCGTCCTCCCATACGCTAATCGGCGGATTTGCAGGTGCCGCCATTGCACATGCATTTATCGATGAAGGCGGAGTGGTTGCTTTTGATAAAATTGTAGAGAGCAGCACGATAACCAAAACCGTATTGTTTATCTTTTTTGCCCCGATGATTGGAATGATCATCTCTATTTTTATCACCATAGTCACGGTGATGAGAAATATTTGGCTTCGAATAGCCATCATCTCGTTGGTAACCGCCATCACGATCCTCTTGTTTGATGCATTTGAGGAAAGTAAAATGCAAGAAGGCCTAAAAAAGTTTATAAAATTAGATAAATACGAGGCAGATTTTGAAAAAGCAAATACCGGATTTGATTTAAGTTCAGCGTCAGATGAACAAAAAGAAAAATGGAATCAGGCAAAGAAAAAAGTAAACGATGCTAAATTGATTTTTCAAAAAATTTCGCCTTTAGTAGATAACTACGACGAATTGGGCTCTGATTCAATTGCTTCTTTTGCATATTCAATTGGCTTACTCAAAGACATAGAAATTAGTAAACTAAAAGATGAAGTCAGGAATGCAAACAACTACCTAGTGCTTGAAGCACTTTCAGTGGAAACACCTGTAAAAAAACCAGAGTTTGATATTGCAAAAGTTGAAACCGAAAAATACAAAGTCCCGGTTAAAGCATACATCAACGGAGAGCTGAGCATCGATAGCACTTTGGTAGCACTGAATGCCATTTACCCCATCGACCCTAAAAATGCTGATAAGGTAAAAATCAAACTACAAAAGTTCAACATCAAGAACTCCTTTAAAAATGATTTAGAGAAATCAGACAATTCAATCATTGTTTGGGGAATTTTTTGGGCTTCTCTGATGTTCTCGTTGGTGTATTTATATGTTGAAAAAATCAGAACTCCAACAGCGTACACCGTTGCGAACATGTTTAAAAAACTACAGCTGTTTAGCTCCGCTGCTTTCAGTATTGGTCATGGTGGAAACGATGCTCAAAAAGTTATGGGTATTATTGGTGCTGCACTGATTGCGAATGGTGATATTCAGGATTTTGCGCAGCTGCCAGGCTGGGTGCCTATTTCCTGCTATTTAGCCATTGGATTGGGTACCATGAGTGGGGGTTGGAAAATTGTGAAAACCATGGGGACCAAGATTACCAAGGTTACTCCATTGGAAGGAGTATCGGCAGAGACAGCGGGTGCATTTACCCTATTTTTTACCGGACAAATGGGGATACCCGTTTCAACTACACATACCATCACAGGATCAATAATCGGAGTTGGTGCCACCAAACGCTTAAGTGCAGTCCGTTGGGGCGTAACGTCCTCCCTATTGGTAGCCTGGATACTTACCATTCCAGTCAGTGGCCTATTGGCCGCGCTAGTTTATTGGTTAATGGGACTGTTTTAAAATATTATTGGTTATTTATATATATATTCGTTGTCGAAACCTCCCTTTTATGAAACGTTTAGCCATTCTTCCCATTTTCATTGTTTTACTCATTGCCTCCTGCTCCAAAATGGCCCAAGAGCCAGGTGGCGGGATTCCGGATCTTTCTGAGAATTTGTCAAGCATGCCCGTTGATCCGAATGGCATGCCATTTAATAGAACATGTGCATCATATGAAGTGCTACAAATGCAATTGAAAGAAAATCCAGGATTTGCAAGAAGATTTAAAGAAATAGAAGACTTAACTCAAAGATTAGTATCTGAAGTTGGAATAAATGCAATTTCTTCTTCTACTGTTATAGAAATACCTGTACATGTTAATGTGCTACACAGGACTAGTACAGAAAATGTTTCTAATGCGCAAATTCAATCACAAATTGACGTACTCAATGAAGATTTTGCAGCCTTGAATACAGATTATAGCAACACCCCCTCTACATTTCAACCTGTTAGATCGGGTAACATTAACATAAAATTCGTATGGTCATCAACTACAGGTCTGACAAGGAAAGCTACTAAAAAAACAAGCTGGCAAACGAATAACGATATGAAGCGTACTTCTAGAGGTGGAATTGATCCTACATCTCCAACAACCAATCTTAATATCTGGGTTTGCAATTTATCAAATAGCATATTAGGTTACGCTCAATTCCCTGGAGGAAGCAGTGCGACAGACGGAATAGTCATAGATAATAATGCATTTGGAAGAGGAAACTATAATTTGTTCAGTGCATTCAATAAAGGTCGAACCGCTACACATGAAGTTGGTCATTGGTTAAACCTAAGACATATTTGGGGTGACGCAACTTGTGGAAATGATTTTGTTAGTGATACACCAATACATAATACATCAAATGGAGGATGCCCGCCAACTGGACATAGAAGCACATGCACCGGCACTCCATTGGAAATGACTATGAATTATATGGATTATACTTATGATGCTTGTATGTATATGTTTTCGGCAGGCCAAAGTTCAAGAATGAGGGCCACATTTGAGATAGGCGGAGGTAGAACCAGTTTTGCGCCTCAATAGAAAAATTTTTGCATAAAGATTTCTAAACCATCTTCAAATGAGATGGTTTTTTTATTTTCAATAAATGAAAAATACATTACTTGCTATTACAATTCTAATTTCATTGAAAAATTTTTGTCAGAATAATTCATTTGACTCAATCAGAATTGAAGATCGTCATCGCTCTTTTCAATTTTATAAACCCCAATATAAATCCAAGAACTATAGTTTATTATTTATCATGCACGGCTCCGGTGGTTCCGGACCACAAATGATGGAACGAGTAAAAACATTTGAAGGAAAAACCGATCAGGAAAAAGTGATTGTTGTTTTTCCTTCCGGGTATAAAAACTACTGGAACGAATGCCGAATGCTAGCTAAGTCCCAAGCCAACATTGAAAATATCAATGAAGAAGATTTTTTCAAAGGCATGATCAACTACTTCCATAAAAAATACAAGATCGATAAGAATAAGGTCTTTGCAATTGGTACATCCGGAGGCGGACATATGGCTTTTAAATTGGGACTCACCATGCCTTCGTATTTCAAGGGCCTTACTGCACTTATTGCCAATCTCCCTGATACCAACAACTTGGATTGTCCGGAACTAAAACAACCCGTAAACATGATGATTGTGAATGGTACGGATGATAAAACCAATCCGTATAATGGAGGTGAAGTCATTCTCTCCGGAGGCAACTTTGGTCACGTTAGATCAACGGATCGGACCTTTGCGTATTGGTCAAACCTGGCAGGCTACACAGGAACTCCCGCTTATACAAAACTGCCTGATACCAACCCCAATGACGGCAAGACCATAGAAGAATTTAGATACAGCGGAAGGGACAAAGAAATTGTTCTCTTAAAAGTTAACGGAGGTAAACACGATTATCCGGGAGATATTGATGTGCATGGGTATGCTTGGGAGTTTTTCAAATCTCTAGTAGTCAAGAAATAAAAAAAGCCGCTTTAAAAAAAGCGGCTTTACAATTATGTTTGGTTGATAGAGACTAGTTGTCGAACCTCAAATCCAATCCCAATCCCCTCAATTCATGAACCAATACATTGAATGATTCTGGAATACCAGGTTTAGGAACGTTATCACCTTTCACAATGGACTCGTAGGTCTTGGCTCTTCCGATGATATCATCCGACTTCAGGGTAAGCAATTCCTGAAGGATATTGGATGCTCCGTAGGCTTCCAATGCCCAAACTTCCATCTCACCAAAACGCTGACCACCAAACTGAGCTTTACCACCCAGCGGCTGTTGTGTAATGAGAGAGTATGGTCCAATAGAACGCGCGTGCATCTTATCGTCAACCATGTGATGCAGTTTCAACATATAGATGATGCCCACGGTTGCTTTCTGATGGAAACGCTCTCCTGTTTCACCATCATACAAGTATGTATGTCCGAAGCTAGGAAGCTCTGCTTTATCGATTAGATTTGTAATTTCATCTACAGTAGCACCATCAAAAATAGGAGTTGAAAATCTCATTCCTAATTTCTCACCGGCCCAACCCAAGATGGTTTCATAAATCTGCCCCAGGTTCATACGAGAAGGTACACCCAACGGATTAAGAACGATATCAACAGGTGTTCCATCTTCCAAGAAAGGCATATCTTCTGAACGTACAATCTTGGCAACGATACCTTTGTTTCCGTGACGACCAGCCATTTTATCTCCCACTTTCAGCTTCCGCTTAACAGCGAGGTATACTTTAGCCAACTTCAACACACCTGCAGGCAATTCATCACCGATGGAGATGTTGAATTTCTCACGCTTGTATCTACCCAACTCTTCGTTGTATCGAATGCTGTAGTTGTGCAACAAAGTATTGATCGCATGATCGGTCTTAGCATCACCTGTCCAACCCAATGGATTGATATTCTGGTAATCGATACCGGCAAGTGCTTTTGGATTGAACTTTGCACCTTTACCAATGATCATTTCACCAAAATTATTGGATACACCAGATGAAGTTTTATCCTTCAACAAGGTCTGAAGCTTGTTCACCAACAATTCAAGAATATCTTTTTCATTTTGAATGTGAACAGCTTCAAGCTTGTCCAATGCAGCTTTTTCTTTTGCCTTGGAGTTCTTGTCTTTCTTTGCACGCTGGAATAGTTTTTTACCAATCACAACACCTTCTGTTCCACTTGGTGCTTTTAAAGAAGCATCTTTAGCATCACCTGCTTTATCACCAAAGATGGCACGAAGAAGTTTTTCTTCTGGAGTAGGATCACTTTCTCCTTTGGGAGTAATCTTACCGATAAGAATATCACCTTCTTTCACTTGCGCACCAATGCGAATAATACCGTATTGATCCAAGTCTTTTGTAGCTTCTTCAGAAACGTTTGGAATATCTGGAGTCAATTCTTCCTCTCCCAATTTGGTATCGCGCACTTCCAATTCAAATTCTGAAATATGAATAGAAGTAAATAGATCTTCGCTAACTACTTTTTCGTTGATTACGATAGCATCCTCAAAGTTATACCCCTTCCATGGCATGAATGCCACTTTGAGGTTTCTACCCAAGGCCAATTCACCGTTCTTAACTGCATAACCTTCCGTTAGGAAATCACCATTTTTCACACGCTGACCTTTGGCAACTGCAGGACGTAAAGTGATTGATGTCTCTTGGTTTGTTTTGATGAATTTGGTGAGCCTATATACCTTAAGATCATCTTCAAAGCTTACCAATTTCTGAGCTTCATCACGCTCGTAACGTACATGAATTTCATTGGCATCTACAAATTCAACAACACCCTCTCCTTCTGCATGCAACTGAATGCGAGCATCACGAGCAGCTTTTGCTTCAAGTCCGGTTCCTACTATTGGAGCATCAGGCTTGATCAAAGGTACAGCCTGGCGTTGCATGTTGGACCCCATCAGCGCACGGTTGGCGTCATCGTGCTCCAAGAATGGAATCAACGATGCACTCAAGCCCACAATCTGATTAGGAGCAACGTCCATGAACTCAACGTCGTTGGGCTCAAGGATTGGGAAATCACCTGTTTGTCTAGCCTTCACCTTATCTTCTGCAAATTCGCCCTTTTCAGTCAAGGGAACATTCGCCTGGGCGATTTTCGCTGTATCTTCTTCCTCAGCACTGAGGTAGGTTAATTTTTTGGTTTCTACTTTACCGTTGTTTACACGACGATACGGTGTTTCAATGAATCCCATTTCGTTGATCTTGGCATGCACACAGAGTGTGGAAATCAAACCAATGTTTGGTCCCTCTGGTGTTTCAATGGTACAAAGACGACCGTAGTGAGAATAGTGTACGTCGCGCACCTCAAAACCTGCGCGCTCCCTGCTAAGACCACCGGGACCTAACGCTGAGATACGACGCTTGTGTGTAATCTCACTCAATGGATTGGTTTGATCCAAGAATTGAGATAGCTGTGAAGTTCCAAAGAAAGAATTGATCACAGATGAAAGTGTACGTGCGTTGATCAAATCGACTGGTGTGAATACTTCATTGTCTCGAACGTTCATACGCTCACGAATGGTTCTAGCCATACGAGCAAGACCTACACCAAATTGGGCATACAATTGCTCACCCACTGTACGAACACGTCTGTTACTCAAGTGATCAATGTCATCAATCTCGGCTTTACCATTGGTGAGGCGAACGAGGTACTTGATGATTTCAATGATATCTTCTTTGGTCAGGGTTTTTTGTCCCAAACCGTAGTTGAGATTTAATTTCTTGTTGATTTTATAGCGACCAACTTCACCTAAATCATAACGCTTATCGCTAAAGAACAATTTGTCGATGATACCTCTTGCCGTCTCATTATCTGGAGCATCGGCACCACGAAGTTGTTTGTAGATGTGTTGAACGGCTTCCAATTCGGAGTTAGAAGTGTCTTTGTTCAACGTATTGTAAATGATGGCATAGTCGCCGCTAACTTCTTCTTTCTGAATGAATACACTCTTCACTTCTGTATCCAAAATAGTTTGGATATCCTCTTGATTCAATACTTTATCGCGCTCAAGAACAACTTCATTTCTTTCAAGAGAAACAACTTCACCTGAATCTTCGTCAACAAAATCTTCAACCCATGTTTTCAATACACGAGCGGCTAATCGTTTTCCAATCAATTTATCCAGCGTCTTTTTGTCGGCTTTCACTTCATCGGCCATGCCGAAAAGTTCAAGAATATCTTTATCGGTTTCAAAACCGATGGAACGCAACAAGGTAGTTACCGGGAATTTTTTCTTACGGTCGATGTACGCATACATCACGTTGTTGATGTCGGTAGCAAATTCCATCCATGCACCCTTGAAAGGAATTACACGGGCAGAATAAATTTTGGTTCCGTTGGGGTGAAGTGACTGTCCGAAGAACACACCAGGCGAACGGTGCAACTGTGAAACCACAACACGTTCAGCACCGTTGATTACAAAGGTACCGCGTGGTGTCATGTATGGGATGTTTCCAAGGAATACATCCTGAACAATGGTTTGGAAATCCACGTGCTCTTCGTCGTTACAGCTCAAGCGAAGCTTGGCCTTCAATGGAACAGCGTAGGTAAGACCACGCTCCATACACTCTTCAATGGTGTAACGGGGAGGATCAATGAAATAATCCAAAAATTCCAACATGAAGATGTTGCGGGTATCGTTGATCGGAAAATTCTCTTTGAATACCTTGAAGAGACCTTCATTGTTTCGCTTGTCGGGAGTAGTTTCCAATTGGAAAAAATCCTTGAAGGATTGAATTTGTATTTCGAGAAGATCAGGAGTTTCTGCCAGGTGCTTTACTTTACCAAAGTTTACCCTGTTTGAAGCCACTTTTGCTGAAGACATAGAGCGATGTTCGTTTAAAGTGTTTAGTTCATGTCTACAAATGAGAAACCCAATCCGCTAAAAAATATAACAGATTGAAAATCAATTAACTGTAGTGATTAGGAGCGTCCAATTGTGACAAGTCCCATTTAAGGGATTGCGAAGTTAGGAAAATTGGCTGAAACAGACAAATTAATTGACTTGCTTTAGACCAATTATTGGGTCTTCCAAAAAACTAAAAAAGCCGGAGTAAGAACTCCGGCTTTGAATGAAGAATGTAAGCATCTTATTTGATCTCAACTTCGGCACCTGCTTCCTTAAGCTTGGCAGCCAATTCGTCGGCTTCAGCTTTAGAAACACCTTCTTTAACGGGCTTAGGAGCACCATCAACAAGGTCTTTTGCTTCTTTCAGTCCAAGTCCAGTGAGGTCTTTAACTATTTTAACTACGCCGAGCTTGCTAGCTCCACCGCTTACAAGAATTACATCAAATGTTGATTTCTCTTCAGCTGCGGCTGCTCCGCCGCCGCCACCTGCTACTGCTACTACAGCTGCAGCTGCGGGTTCGATTCCATAATCAGCTTTTAAAATGTCAGCTAATTCTTGAACTTCCTTTACGGTTAGGCCTACAAGTTGTTCGGCCAGTGCTTTAATATCTGCCATGTTTTTACTTTTTAAACCGCTTTCACAGCTATTGCTCCAGCGGATGGTTTATAATATGCCACGTTTGAACCTCAGTGGCGTTGGGTTTTTTACTTTTTAATTAAGCTGATGCTCCAGCTTGTTTTTCGTGATGATGCAATAAACCAGCCAATACACGCTTAGCTGGTGATTGCAACAATCCGATTACTTCGCCGATCAACTCGTTCTTCGTCTTGATCTGAGTGAGTGCTTTTAGGTTATTGTCGCCAGTATACACATCCCCATTAATAAACGCTGCTTTCAGAGAAGGCTTCTCTTTATTTCCTATACTCCTAAATGAGCTGATAATCAATGCAGGCTCTTTGGGATTGTCGGAGAACATCAAGGCCGTTACATGGTGCAGAGAATCCAATACGCCTGCGTATTTTTCTGCATCGATTGATTCCAGCGCTTTGCGAATGAGCGTATTTTTAGCCACTTTCATTTCTACATTCTTATCGAAACAGGCTCTGCGCAAGCTTGTAACCTGCTCAACGGAAAGTGATTCTGTATCGGTAATGTAAAAATTATTGTATTGCGAGAATTTCTCTTTCAACAACCCAATCACTTCATTTTTTTCTTTCTTATTCATTGGTAGTCTTTTTAGTATTTAATGTAGAATGAAGGATCAATGAACGAATACTTTAGTGTCTATGGCGATAGCTGGACTCATGGTGCTGGCCATAAAAACGCTTTTCAGGTAGGTCCCCTTTGCAGACGAAGGCTTGGCCTTGATGATTGCATTCATGAGTTCCATGCTGTTTTCAGCAATTTTATCTGGAGAAAAACTCACTCTTCCAATGGAAGCGTGAATGATACCAGCCTTATCAACCTTGAAGGCTACTTTACCTGCCTTAACGTCTTGTATTGCGGCAGCAACATCGTTTGTAACGGTTCCTGTTTTGGGGTTGGGCATGAGGTTACGCGGACCCAAAACTTTACCCAGTTTACCAATTTTTGGCATAACAGAAGGGGTAGCAATAATAACATCGATGTCTGTCCACCCCGATTCTATCTTTTTAATGTATTCATCAAGCCCAACAAAATCAGCACCTGCATTGGTAGCTTCTGTTTCTTTATCCGGTGTACAAAGGACCAATACCTTTTTTGTTTTACCCGTTCCGTGAGGAAGTGTAACTGTTCCCCTGATGGCCTGATCGGCTTTTTTGGGATCAACACCCAAGCGAACATGCAGATCGACAGAACTATCGAATTTTGTACAATTGATTTCTTTAACCAAGCCAGATGCCTCGGCAAGTGAATATATTTTTTTGTCATCCACTTTTCCGGCAATAGCTTTTCTTTTTTTAGTGATTCCCATCTTCATTCGGTTTTAAACGTGATGAATTAATTTTCCCAGGGGGCTTTGCCTTCTACAGTCAACCCCATGCTGCGTGCTGTACCCGCAACCATGCTCATGGCGCTTTCGAGGGTAAAGCAATTCAGATCGGACATCTTGTCTTTGGCAATGGCCTCAACCTGAGCCCAGGTAACCTTTCCAACTTTGGAACGGTTGGGTTCTTTGGAACCACTTTGAAGCTTTGCTGCCTCCAGCAACTGAACAGCAGCCGGGGGAGTTTTGATGATAAAATCAAATGATTTGTCTGAGTAGACAGTAATCAAAACTGGTAACACCTTACCTGTTTTGTCTTGAGTTCTAGCATTGAATTGCTTACAGAACTCCATGATGTTAATGCCTTTGGAACCCAGTGCTGGTCCAACCGGCGGTGCAGGATTGGCTTGTCCTCCTTTAACCTGCAACTTTACATAGCCAGAAATTTCCTTAGCCATAAAAATTTGTTTTTTGGTGATAGCGTTCCGGAATTGTTCCGAAACTCCCAAATCCATTCAAAAAAAGAACTTTCGATTGGGGCTGCGAAGTTAAGTGAGATTTGGGATATTTTTAAATTTTAGGTTCAAAAAATTAATTTGAATGCCGTGAATGGTTTTCTTTATTTATTCGCTACATTCAAAAGCAATAGGGAAAAAATTAAAAAATCTAAAAATCAATTTATGGCTTCTGCAAAAAAATCATCTAAAAAGGTTGTTAGGAAAGCTATTTCCAAAAAAACATCAAAAAAACCGGTAAAAAAAGCAGCTAAAAAGACTGCTCCCAAGAAAAAAGTAGTTAAAAAAGCACCTCAAAAAAAAGCTTCAAAAAAGCCAGTTCCTAAAAAAGCCGTGAAAAAAACTGCCCCTAAAAAAGCTTCAAAAAAGCCCGTTGCTAAAAAAGCAGTGAAAAAAGCTGCTCCTAAAAAAGCTGCAAAAAAACCCGTTGCTAAAAAAATCGTTAAAAAAGCTGCTCCTAAAAAAGCTGCAAAAAAACCAGTTGCTAAAAAAATCGTTAAAAAAGCTGCCCCTAAAAAAGCTGCAAAAAAACCAGTTGCTAAAAAAGCTGTTGCAAAAAAGCCAGCACCTGTTGTTGCTGCAACTCCCCCTCCTCCGGTAGTTCAAGCCACTCCGGTTGCTGCTGAACTGCCGTTTACTGATATTGGATCTCCCGAAAATACTTCTGAAGCTTAAAAAAAAGACAGCCAAATGGCTGTCTTTTTTTATTCGTTTGAACAATCCTAAGAGATCTTTTCCACTTGCATGTAGTTTAATTCTACAGGAGTTGAGCGACCAAAAATCTTTACTGTTACTTTCAACTTTTTCTTCTCTTCGTTTACTTCTTCAATCACACCGTTAAAATCATTGAAAGGTCCATCAACAATCTTAATGATTTCACCAATGATGAAAGGCTCGCTCATGGTTACTCCACCTGCATCGCTCATTTCATCAATCTTGCCCAACATTTTATTTACTTCAGCCTTTCTCAAGGCAATGGGATTTTCTTTACCCAAAAAGTGAATTACATTGGTGGTATTCTTGATAGCAGCTATAATGTCGTCGTGTAATTTCCCACCTACGCATTCAATCATCACATAACCGGGATAAAAATTTCTTTCGCGCATTACTTTCTTTCCGTTTTGAACCTTATACACTTTTTCAACGGGTAAAAAGATTTGTTTGATGGCGCTGTCCCATCCGTTGCGAACAATATCCTTATCGAGGTATTCCTTTACTTTTTTCTCCTTGCCACTGATCACGCGAAGGACATACCATTTGGTTTCTTGTTGTGTAGTTGTTTCCATTACTTGAACAATGAATAAATGAATTTAAGAACAGCATTGCTCCCCAAGTCGAGCACCCAAACAATAGCGGTTATCACCAAGGTGGCAACCAAAACAATCATGGTAGATTGTTGCAATTGCATCCAATTGGGCCAGGTGACCTTTTCCAATAATTCCCTATAGGAATCGCGTAAATAGGTTTGAATTTTATTCATTTCCTTTTGTTCAAAGTTAATCAATCGTTCTCTAGCACGGGCACCTGGATTCGAACCAAGATCAAAGGTTTTGGAGACCTCTATTCTACCATTGAACTATGCCCGTTCTTTAAGAAACAAAGTACCCGGACGTGCATCCAGGTACTTTGTTGGGAATGTTTATATGCCTTTAGGGCTTACTTCAAAATCTCGGTAACCTGACCAGCACCTACGGTACGTCCGCCTTCGCGAATCGCGAACTTCAGACCTTTTTCCATGGCGATGGGTTGGATCAACTTCACCTTTAGGTTGATGTTGTCACCAGGCATAACCATTTCAGTTCCTGCAGGAAGTTCACACTCACCTGTTACGTCTGTAGTACGGAAGTAGAACTGAGGACGGTATTTGTTGAAGAATGGAGTATGACGTCCACCTTCATCCTTGCTCAATACGTATACTTCACCGTTAAATTCAGTATGCGGAGTGATTGAACCGGGCTTACAGATAACCATACCACGACGGATTTGGCTTTTCTCAATACCACGGAGAAGTAAACCAGCATTGTCACCAGCTTCACCTTCATCGAGGAGCTTGCGGAACATCTCAACACCTGTAACGGTTGAAGTGAGTTTATCTTCCTGCATACCTACGATCTCAACACCTTCACCTACTTTAATTTTACCGCGCTCGATACGACCTGTAGCAACTGTACCACGACCAGTGATGGTGAATACGTCTTCTACAGACATCAAGAAAGCAAGATCGACGGGTCTTGGAGGTAGAGGGATGTACTCGTCAACAGCATTCATCAAGTCGTTAACAGTGGCAACCCACTTTTCTTCACCAGCAAGAGCGCCAGTTGCAGAACCTTTGATGATTGGAGTATTGTCGCCATCGAAACCACGCTTTGTAAGTTCCTCACGGATTTCCATTTCAACAAGATCAAGCAATTCAGGATCATCAACAAGATCAACCTTGTTCATGAAAACTACAATACGGGGAACACCTACCTGACGAGCCAACAAGATGTGCTCTTTGGTTTGAGGCATAGGACCGTCGGTTGCAGCAACCACGAGAATAGCACCATCCATCTGGGCAGCACCTGTAATCATGTTTTTAACGTAGTCAGCGTGACCTGGACAGTCCACGTGAGCATAGTGACGAGAATCCGTCTCGTATTCTACGTGTGCTGTGTTGATTGTAATACCCCTTTCTTTTTCTTCAGGAGCACCATCAATCTCATCATACTTCTTTGCCTGAGCAAGACCTCTCTTAGAAAGAATCTCGGTAATGGCAGCAGTCAATGTGGTTTTACCATGGTCTACGTGGCCAATGGTACCAATGTTTACGTGGGGTTTGACCCGCTTAAAAGTCTCTTTAGACATTGTTATCCGTTTTTGTTTGTTTTAACTTGATTTACCTATTGAAACGGCCGCAAAATTATTGATTTTGGGTCGATTTTCAAAAGTTTTTTCCCTGAAAGGAGTTGAGCCGTTGATGAGAATTGAACTCACGACCTCTTCCTTACCAAGGAAGTGCTCTACCACTGAGCTACAACGGCATGAAGCATGCTCCACCATCCTATCCTGCCCGTTTAGCCACCTGGTTAAAATGGTTAGACATGATGCCGTGCAGCGGTAATTGAGCGGGAGACGAGGCTCGAACCCGCGACCTATAGCTTGGAAGGCTATCGCTCTACCAACTGAGCTACTCCCGCAAAATACAATCGATAAAAAAGTTCAGACCCATTCCTTTCGAAATGTGGGCAGGAGTGGATTCGAACCACTGAAGTCGAAAGACAGCGGATTTACAGTCCGCCCCATTTGGCCGCTCTGGAACCTGCCCCTCATGTTTGTCTTCGTTGAGCCAGAGAAGGGACTCGAACCCCCGACCAGCTGATTACAAATCAGCTGCTCTACCAGCTGAGCTACTCTGGCAATTAAAACACAAGAATCTTGACTTTGACTCCCTTATCGATTTACCTTAGAAAATAAAAGATCTACCCCAGTATTTTTGGGGAATGCAAAGGTAATGTAATTTGTCAAATGCCAAAATTTTGGAATTCAAATTTTTGGAATTATTTCCACCCAAAGATCAAGCCAATTGCTTCTCCTTAACTTTCTTCATTTGAATGAGAATGGAATCCATGGCCTGATCAAAAGACTCCTCAAAAGATTTGGTGGTCTGCTTTACAAAAAGCTCGTGTTTCGGGACCTTCACACGAATTTCAGCAACTTTATCTTTGATTTGATGCATTACGTTGTCGAGCTTCAGAAAAACATCCACTTTCATTATTTTATCGTGGTGTTGTGACAACTTGGAAATTTTCTTGTTTACATGTTCAACCAATTTGCTGTCGGCGTCAAAATGTACGGCGTGAATGTTTACAGTCATAGTCCAGGTGTTTAAATTAACAAAATAGCAGCGAACTTTTAAGTTACCCCATTTGCCGCAAACCAGAAGAAAAAAATTGCTAAAAAGAACTAAAAATCATCCTTTGGGATGTGCCTTCTTGTGAATATCGCGAAGGCGCTCAATGCTGTTGTGTGTATAGACTTGAGTTGCGGCCAAACTCGAGTGACCTAGTAGTTCTTTAACAGCATTCAATTCAGCTCCATTGCTAGTAAGGTGGGTGGCAAAACTGTGTCGCAATACGTGTGGACTTTTCTTCTCTGCTGTTGTTACTTGCGAGAGATAGTATTTCACGATTTGATAGATTTGACGGGGGTTAAAAGCTTTTCCTTTTCCGGTGACAAGCAGTTCCGGTTGAGGTTCAAATCCATTTGATTTTTTCTCGTTGATGGATTCTTGGATGAGTAATTTTAACTCGTCGGAAATGGGTATGATTCTTTCTTTATTGCCTTTCCCCAAGACTTTAATTTGATTTCGATTGAGTTCGATGTGAACTGTTTTTAATCCCACCAATTCACTCACACGCATCCCGGTATGGTAAAGCAAAGTCAATATCAAGCGATCCTGCTTTGTATTGTTTCCTTCATCAAAAAAATTGCCTTTAAAAAGTTTTTCCATCTGATCCGCTTCTACAAAGGAAGGCAGACGTTTGTTGGTTTTTAGTACACTGATGTTTTTTGCAGGATTTGTTTGCAATCGACCTTGAATCATGCAAAATTTAAAGAATGACTTTAACGAAGATATTTTGCGGTTTACGCTTCTGGGTGAAAGTTTAATAAGCGTTAATGAAGCCATCCAGGATCGAATGATCATGGGATTTAGTTGATTCAATTGATCCGTATCAAATTGGTCTTTTGAAAACTGGAAAAAACCCGTTAAGTCGTCGATATATGCCCGCGTTGTATGAACAGAAAAGCGTTTTTCAAATTTTAGAAAATCAGCAAAATCAGCTATATCAGGGTGTTGGTATTGGATCATAAAAAAAGTAGTCATAAAGTTACAGAACCTTATGACTACCCATATAGATTTAACCTGGCTTTAAGCCTCGATCGATCCGTTGAATATTTGTTGGCGGTAGATTGCTTTGAGTACTTCTCCCCTTCTTTTGATTGAAGGCTTTATAAACGACTGACGCTCACGCAATTGCAACAAAACCTTCGCTTTTTCGAACTTCTTCTTGTACTTCTTCAGGGCTTTGTCGATGTTTTCGCAATCTTTAGAATCGATGATAAGCATAACGTATTCCTCTTTTTTTAGGAAGGCAAAGATAATACTTGTTCGGATTTCTCCAAAAGGATTCTAAAAATAGATTGGGAGATCCGAACTTTGTGTCATGTTTACCGGAATAATTGAAGCGGTTGGAACCATTGAAAGTATTGAAAACAATGGGTCTAACAGGCATTTTTGGCTTCGTTGTCCTTTTATTGATGAATTGAAAATCGACCAAAGTTTAGCCCATGATGGGGTCTGCTTAACGGTTGATGGGTTAAAAGAGAGCCAATATCGAGTTACAGCAGTTGCTGAAACCCTAGAAAAAACGAATTTAATGGACTGGAAACCGGGAAAAAAGGTAAATCTGGAGCGTGGAATGATTTTGGGCTCTCGAATTGATGGACATTTGGTACAGGGGCATGTGGACTGCACGGGAACATGTATTGAGGTAATAGACCAGGATGGCAGTTGGAAATTCAGCTTTGAATACCCCGAAAAATTCAGAAAGTTGATAATCGAAAAAGGATCTATTTGTGTGAACGGAACCAGCCTAACGGCCTTTGATTTGCGAAACAATCAATTCTCGGTTGCTATCATCCCCTACACGTATAACAACACGAATATCAATCAGTTACAAAAAAACTCCAAGGTGAACTTGGAGTTTGATATGGTGGGGAAGTATATTATGAGTAAATGTTAGGAACAAGCTTCATCACCTGCCCCCGAGGAAGGTTCTCCTAAGGTTTCACATTGGGCGGAACCTTTTTCAGTTTTAGACACAGGGACTATATCTAAAATTGTCGGCTTTTGCCATTGTAACTTGCTCATAAACTGAATTTATGTAAAACTAAAGAACTTTCCTGAGAAATCGAAATAATGAAAGATTTTCTATGAATTTATATCCTAATTCATACTTTTTTTCAATATCTGTTTCTGATTTCATTTTTTTATACATCTGAACTAGGTTAATGCCAATCTGACTATTATGACTGGAATTAAAAACGTGTAGTGGTTTTGAAAATTCAGAAAGTAAAATACCAATACTTGAGTCATTTGAAATTAGAAATGGTAAATCTCTCATTTGATAACGCTTTTCATTTTGATTAATTACCGAAAATTCAAATTTCATTTTTAGTATGCTACTAAGCATATATTTCAAATTCCCATTCTTAAAAAAATAGTACTCAGGAACTGAAAATGAAAATTTTTGAAATCGAATATCCGCAGTTGGATCAAGCATTAAAATAGCTGATTCCTTGCTTTTTTGGTACCATGACCCAGTTATTAATACTTGATTGTATTTACTATACTTCAATCTAAATTTTTTCGAACTTAAAAAAAAAGATATCCCAACAATAATATCCTCGCTTTTTATTCTTCGTTTTTCAAATTTTTTAAAAACAAGTAAGTCTAGTGTTTTGTTGCCAGTTTTTTCATACAAGATATATAACGAGAAAAAAGAATAATAAATCATTCTCAACCAAGAAGCAAGAGGCCTCTTTATAAAATAGCTCAAGGTAAATCTGAGTGACTTAGAGTACTTTTCTTTGAATTGATTTAAATTATGAAAAGCTTTTTTCCACTTAAAGTGAATCAAATCATGTAAAACAATATTAGTTGGACAATAAGATAATGTTATGTTCCCAAGTTGTGCGTTTAGAATTATTTTCAAAGAATCATCTTTGGCTTGCTTAATCATCTTATCTAACCATAATTCATGTGCAGATATTTTAGGATTTAAAAAATCTAATCTCTCATGAGACCTAAACAATTGACCAAAACTATAATTTGAACAATTTATAGTATGATGAATAATATTTGTAAACTGCTTTGTAAATGAATTTGCAATTATGGATTCATCGTTTTTTTTAATGCCTGGAATTTCAGTATCATAAGTATATATTGGAGCAAGTGTATATGCCCAAAGTGAATCTTTCTTATATTCAAGCTCTTTGGATAAATAATAAGTTATGCACGTTGAATCGCTTCCAGAACTCAAAAGAACTCCACTTTTTACACTAGCAGATAATTTAGAGCGAACTGACAGGTATAACGCAGACTCAAATTCAAAAAAAAGATCGTTCTCGTCTTTGAAATTCACTTCAGGTTGATCAAATATTTTTTCACTCCAATCAAATCTTTCATATTTTCCCAACGAATAAAATAAACATTCCCCCGCAATTAATTCGTTCACACTTTTAAACAACGTCTTTCCTATTTCTATTCTTAACTTATTTATCAGTAATCTTGACACTTGATATGAATCGATATCAATTTCTTTGCCTAAAAAAATTGAAAAAAGACTAATCTCATCCGAGAAATATAAACAACCGTTTAATTCGGTAAAAAATAGCCCACAATTTCCCGTTGCACTTCTATATAATGAAACAGATACGACTTCTTTTGAATACACAATAAAAGCCCAATCTCCTTCCAAATGAAGAACGCATTTATCCTTCCATTTTTTATAGGCCATCATGGCCAACAGTGAGTCGGGAGTCACCTTAAGCTCAGCTTGTGTTAATCCTAATTTGTCCCCAAGCTCATCGCGATAATCCAAACGAAAATGGCCTGCCAATACATAATTTTTACAGTCGCTAAGTAATGGTTGTCTATCATACTCCGCCGCATTCCCAACTCTTAACATCAGATGTCCTACAGCAAAATGATCATCAACAAAAGTTTCCAGCCCATCATAGCCGTCTTGATGCACAGCATTTTTCATCTGCTCAAATTGATCTAAGTCAATTCCATCCCCACCCGGTTTGAATATTCCAAAAAAACCACTCATCGTTTTAATGCTTGATGTGTAAATGATGCGACCACTGTAAAGTTATCCATACCGGGTTTACCAGTAACAATATAATTACCCGACTTTACCCATGCGTGAGCCGACAATCCATTTCCTTCCTTCGCTAATCCAAAATAAATGGTTGAAGGAATTGATCGATTTCCCAACATCCATCTAGCCGTCAATGCCTGATCATAACATTTACTGGAATGAAAACTCAATTTAGCAGCTCGTTGTATAGCTACATAAATAGATTTTACCTTCTGCGTGTTAGAGGATGATTGAACTTGCAATTCATTTAGCTTACCCAAGTTCGCAGCAATTTTTTTAAATGGGATAATAAGAATAATCAATTTGGAAGTATGAAGGAAGATGAAAGCTTCCACGAATAAAGCAAGATCTTGGAATGTTCTGTATTTCATTCGATTTGCGAAATAATACCTTTTTCAACCATTTGATTCAATAACTCCTTCGTATCATGCACGCATAATTCTCTATCAACTTCAAATTGTTCCATTAATTTTTCAACCAATTGATTGAAATCCATACCATCTTTCAAATGATTCCAAATCACTGAAGCAACAGAATTTAATCCAAAATAAAATCCAGAGTCCATGTCTAACATCACGACTTCATCTCCAATTTTGGACTGGATCACCTCTTTTTTATGAATATACCGTTCTGCCACGATTTAAATTATTGATTAAAATTACATTCTTTAAATCTTACCTGCAACCAATAGTTATGAATTTAATAATTCTGCAACTGCATCTACAACTTCTTGAACATGATCCCCTTCTGCTGGTCGTGAAACAACAAAAGCATTTACTTGCCCCGCAAGCAGACTTAAAACCTTAAAATGCTCTTCCTTTAGATTCATATGCCCCAAATTTTCACCTCGATACGCATTGGAATCTAATCGCTGGAACAGCTCAATACCCGTTAAAGAACTAACCGAAACTTCGCTGCATTCATCGGACTTTTGTAAAAAAATGGCTTGCCTTGGTATATTAGGTTCCATGGAAAATGTTTCGTGAAAATAAAGTCCATACTTCTCCATATCAGGACGAATTTTTCGATCTACACGATCCCAAATCTTAAACCGATCTATCGTTTCTTTCCAAAGTTTAATCATGGGATATGAGGAATCTATCCAGACCTCATCTGCGTGTATTCTGGGTACAACTACATCATCAGAAATGACTTCGAATCCCTGCTCAAGCAATCCAGCCAACGTTGTGGACTTCCCCGAACCAGAATGACCAAAGACTAAAATGGTCTTTTCAGATTTTCGAACTGCGGCACAATGCAATGGAATTTGCCCTTTTTGCTGCAATGCAGCTGCAAAAGCATTGGATAAACAAAAAAGTCTCACTGCATCATTCGATGCATTTTGAAATGGTTTGATCACAATTGAGTTACCACCCTGTACCTCATACTGGGCAACATGGGGTACTATAAGTTTATAAGATACCTCCTCAACATGCACAAACGATTTTTCTCTCAATGAATCAAAATTAGAATCAGAATATCCATCTTGAACTGAAACCATTAATTCAAATGAATCTTCTGATGAGATGGGCATTAACTCAGGAAAGGAGATTTCCGATGCAAGCTTTAACCCATATGCCCAATAATGAAACACTTCATTTATCTTTAGGCATAAAGATACTAACTAAGTTTTCGAATGCAACATCGATCGGACGCAAAAAGATTCTTCCGTGAAATAAGAAGTATGACTACCGAAATACTTTCGGTTGATATGCCTGTTTCTATTGGTGTAATATTATCTAAACTAATTGTTTCGATTCTACCCCTATCCATCCTGTGGTTGATAAAAACACTGGTTGATAAAATCAGTAGTCTCCAAATTGATTTTTACGAACTTCTATTCTACATTATTCTTTTCTGTATTATCCAAATCGCCATCTTGGTAATGCAACAAGTCAGTTCATTTTGGGAATCTAGATTGCAAAACAAAACCCTAGACTATTTTTCAAATCGTATCATTGAAAAATCAGTTTCGATTGATTATACCTATTTTGAAAATCCTGCATTTCAGAATACATTGTTTTTGGCTCAAAATCAAGCTCGTTTTAGAATCAATCAATTGCTACCTGCCATTTATGGGAGCTTTGGCAATGGCATTTCTCTCATCTTCATCATTGCCTTTTTCATTGGAATCAAAGCTTACTTTTTTTTATTGATACTCATTCTTGCATTACCCATAACGCTTCAAAAATGGTACGAAGGAAAAAAAATGAATGACCTTGACTTTACATTATCCAGCAAGGAAAGAGAAAGCAATTACATCTTCCAATCTCTTACCGGATTGCAGTCAGCAAAAGAAGTGAGGCTGTATAATTTTGAAAAATCATTTCAAAACAAATACAACCAGATTCGGACATTGATTGTAGGAGAAAAAATGAAAATTCAAAAAAGCTCAATTAAAAAAAACACAGTCATCGGTGTATTAGAAATTTTATTTGCCGGCGGCTTATTTGCTTATTTGGGTTATGATGTTTTGAGAGGCAGTATAAGTTTGGGTTTATTTATATTGTACCTACAGGGTACTCAACGCCTACAAACAATTTCAAAAGGCTTTTTCCAGTCCCTTTTGCAACTCTTTCAATTACGACTTTTTGTTAAGGATTTACATGCATTCCTAAATTTGAGTGAAAACAAAAACATAAATCCGAGTATACAAGAATTAGAAATTAACTCTTTATCTATTCGCAATCTTTCATTTCGCTATCCAGGTAATACCATACACACTCTAGAAAACATAAATTTAAATGCCCAAAAAGGTAAAATTATCGCTTTAGTCGGCGAAAATGGATCGGGCAAATCTACGCTTGTGAAATTACTCGCTGGCTTATATAACCCGGCCCCAGATTCAATCTTTGTTAATAACAATGATCTACTTTCCGTCCCCAAACCAGTTTGGTATAGGCAATCGGCTGTTTTATTTCAAGATTTTGAAAAGTATTTTTTTGAAGTGGACAAAAACATTCATTTTGACTTGAATGAAAGCAACAATTTAAGAAAGGAAAGTATTGCCGCAGCCTCACAATCCTTGGCCCACGAATTTATCCTGAATTTGAGTAAACAATACGATACCCGTTTGGGAAATTTATACGAAGGTTCTGAACAGTTGAGCGGAGGACAGTGGCAAAAACTGGCTTTAGCTAGAATATTTTTTAAAGATCGGCCGGTTGTAATCTTAGATGAACCCAGTAGTGCTTTAGATGCATTTGCAGAGTTATCTCTTTATGAAAATATCAAGAATAGTTTTAGCAATAAGATCGTCATTATCGTTTCGCATCGATTGTACAACCTAAAAATAGCTGACTACATCTATGTGCTGTCGCATGGAAAAATTGCAGAAGAAGGAAATTTTAATGATTTGATTCAGCAAAACGGATTATTTTATTCGATGTACGAAAAACAAAAAATCTAATTGCTTTTTATCCTTCGGAATACCCAAACAAATGGCTTGAGAGGGATGTAGAGAAAAAACAATGTATCCGGCAGAGGAATGATTTTCCAATCCAACGGAGATATCATGTATTTCAATAAAAGTCGAATATTCATTATTTGTTTAGATAAACTAAAAAGATACTGAAAGTGTTTCCATCGATTTGAATCATTGGCATTAAAACCATTCTCGTCGCTCATTAACGTAAAAATATAGTCTAACTTTCTTCTGTGTAAAGTATTGTCATTAAGATATTGAAAGCCTATTGGCAATGGTTGAGAAAAAATAGCAAGTAAGACTTTTAAAGAAATTTCAAGATGTTCCAAACATTCTAATTCAATTGCCCTCTGCCGAACAGAAGTCCAGTTTAAAGTTGATTGTCGAATAATCATGAATAAATCGACCAACCACTTTAATCTAAACCACCCATGCTCGGTTCCATGTACTGATAAATACAATAGCAATTCTACCTCATCAAGCGAACGAACATCCTTTAGATTAAACCCTCCCAGTGCTCCCCTCCATTTCCAATGCAATTCTACAATTGCTGGAGATGTTGTGCCGTCCCCAAAAAAAGGCATGTCGTGATTCACGTAATGTAAAAATCTCTTCTGTGTAGGAGTATACAATTCATAGTCTTTCTCCCTTTTTAAGCCAAAATCAACCAACAAATCTGATACTAGTTCAATATCTCCCTCCGAAACCAATAGATCAACATCCAAAACATGCCGCAAAGCTAAATCAGTGTAATAACGTTCTGACAAAGACACCCCTTTCAAAAAAACATGTTTGATTTTTCTTTCATTTAGGCGTTGTCCAAACTGCAATTGAAATCGCTTAGCGATTAAAGCTGTTTTTTGATTTTGCAGTACTTCCTGCGTCCATTTCAAATGAAATGATTCACTGAACTGCTTTGAATCTGAAAGTTTAGAATACACAAGAGAACCTACTCGATGCCTATGCATCAAATTACTTAAGTTGGTTTCATCGATTTGCGAATCAACTTCAGAAAGTTTAGTCGAACTGCATTGAATTGTTTCAAGAATGAGTTTAAATTCGGGTGATGCCAATGCTGAATACATAAGAATTCATTATCGCATCAGGTACATTTTCCCATAACCGCTTTTGAAATAGCTATCGGTATTGTAACTGCCTGCTCGCAATTTATCAATTTGCTTTCCGTTAATATTGGCCATCACTCGATACAGATAAACACCATTGCCTACTGGCTGTCCATATTGATCTCTGCCGTCCCATTTGTACTCAGTTATGTTATTGCCAATACGAATCGGACCAAGTTCCTCCTTTGTTATTTCTCGGATAATCTTACCGGTAACGGTGAGAATTTGAATCCTAAAATGTGTGGGGAGTTCAGAGCCTGTAAGTGTAAATACAAAAGCAGTTGAAGTTGTAAAGGGATTTGGATAATTCAGAAGATTGGTGATCATGGACTTGGTGTACACCTGAAACAGGACACTATAAACAATAGCCCCAGACAAATTTCCACTTCTGTCTTTTGCTGTAACAATCAGTTCATACTCTCCGTCTTCTGTCAAAAAGGGTTTAAACAATATCGAAGCCTCGTTATTATTGCCTCCAAGCGGATTGGTAGACGGATTAAATTGAAGGGTATCGTTATCAAATCGAATAGTTCGTAATGAGCCATCCGGATAACGTAGCTGGACTTTAAATAAACTAGTATCATTTAGTGCTAGATACTTAGAATCATCTTTAAGTTTAATTAAAATCGTTGGCTTGGGACTAACGATGTCCTTATTCAAAATATGAACGCCATCAAACGTTACATCCAAGTTAGGTGCGTAGGTATCGGCACGGACATGTACTACCTTGGTAAGGTAATTGTTAAAAAGATTTTGTTCAGGCTGATGATAATTGGGATTAAAATTGATGAAAATGGTGTTATCACCTGCCAGTGTTTTCGTGTCAACAGTAAAATCAATTAAAATCGTATCTCCCTTTATAATAGGCTTTCGCAATTCATTCAAAACAATCCGCGTATTGTTTTTAGGATCTGTTAAGGTCATATAAACCATCACACTATCAAAAGGAAGATCGCTAATATTCTTAAATGCAATTGAAAACCGCATCGGCTCGCCTATTTCTAAAGTATCTTTTACCATCGTTATGACTCCGGAAGTCAACGAGCCTTCAGGAACAGGACTATATTTCACTTGAAGGTATCTAGGTTGCCATGGGGAATAGTTTAACGTGTCAGAACTCTCATGCTGTATTCTTAAAAATGGGAACTGTTGAGCATCAATAAAAGTCAAACTTGTATCCTTTATTAAGTCCTCACTTTGATAGAGCAAAGTTTCAACGGAAGAACCAGATAAACCAAAAACCTTATAAGCAATTTTATCTTTTGAATTTTTTTCTTGGGAAGAGCCCTTCCAATGGATAGACCCCCAGGACTTAGCTGGCCCCACTAATTGATGACTGTTACGACCACTACTAATAATAGACTCATATGTTATTTCACTATTTAAAACATCAGTAGCACTTTCACCTATTTTTTGATCTAACACCTTCCATTCCCCATTTGATAACTTCTCAGCGACAAATAAAAAGGGCACACTTTTCGTAAACGAATCAACAAGTGTAAAACCGATTGATTTTAGTCTATGATAAATAGAATTATTCGAGCCATAAATTAATGTATCCTGCTGCCATTTATCTATAAATTCTGGACTACTATTATACGATAATGATGCCCAATTATTTAAGACAAGCAAAGTTCCGGATGGTACTTTATCTAAAAACTCCATTGCAAATTTACGATAGGAGCTTTGATTGTAGTAATACCAAAATTGATACAGTTTTACAGGCCTACACTGATTAGGCATAATACTATTGTAAAGTGTGCCGCTGGTATTGTATGGATTTTCAATTGGACTTGCCTTGGCCATATCAATTAAAGTAAATTCAAATGAATTAACTGCATTGAAACAGCTACTTGAATAGAGTAGATCTAAATTATTAGCTACAGTATTAAACCCATAAGGGTGCAGCCTTGAAGTAACCCTTAGATTTTGAACTTCAGTATCAAATGCTAGGAATCGATTTGTATTATACTTTAAGTCTGTATATGTGTTTTTTAAATACTGATAATAATGCGACTGATTCCAACCCGTAGAACTATTGCTTAGGTAAACAAAAGAAGAGGTAGATGACCATTGGACAGGCATGGATGAACTTGTTGTTGCACGTGCCACTCTCCAATAAAAAACGAGACTATCTCGTAATTGCAACGATGGACTAAACTCAATTAATCCACCTAAGCTGGTCTGGTTTTGGGTAACCTTCAATGGTGAATTGAATAGCTCCGTTGTATCTACTTCCAATATAAAATTGGTTGGTGTTTGAAAAAACAAACTTGTAGAAGCTATCAGTTTAACCGAATTGGTATTTACAATAGCAAACTGCTGTGGGCTAACTGGTCTAACATCGTCTTCAGAAATCGAAAATACTTTTGAAGCCGAGTTGTTGATGTTGGTTATTTCTTTTATCAAATCGCTTCCATCCAAACTCACCAAAATCTTATTTTGACCTTTATCATTTAACGGGTTTATCGGGACAGAAAACTCAATGGAGTCCACATTGAATAGTGGCTTACGAATTGCATCGTAAAGTACAACTACAGTTCCATCCGGCAACTCACGCTTGATCGTTACCCGCAATGAATCCCGTGTAGCCTTACCGATATTGTAAAACTTGACTTTTAAATCAAAGTTGCTGTTGGTGATGTTCAATGGGTTCGGACTAACTCGAATCAATGGCTCTTCAATGGCATAATCTGGAAGTGGCTGAGGATAAAGTGAAACAGCAGGGTCACCACCAAGTAAGATTTGTTCAACAGTAATTTGATTAAAGAAATCAAAACTACCCCCTTGAGTTAAGACATCATTCAACGTATTAAGCTGGAGTTCACCAATATTAGACATATAATCCTGCTGTGAAATTCTCCTATACAAATTATACGTATACAGATTCAAATAATTAACAATCCCAAAATGGGTACTGGCTAAAAAACCAATACTACCGCGCTTAGGAGTTAATACATAGTTTTCTGTTATCGATTTTTTCCCAGTGGTAGAACGTAATGTGTCGTAAATGAAAAAGTTACCAGAGTTACAACCATTTGCCAAGAACAAAGGGTATTTACCGGGGTTCTCAAAAATAGTTGGGTCATCTAAGTTAAATTCCATCGAGTTGGCAGATGAATGCCCGAAATAGGTAATCATCCCCATCCCTTCATTGAATAGAGAGGATAAAGCCCCTGAATTTACAAGGTCTATACCCGCAGAAGTAACTTTCTCAAAATTATATACTTTGGCCCCATATGAAGTATCTTTTACCAAATTACCAGCGGTATTCATATAGCCCAGGATGGTAGCTTGCAAAAACGGATCGCCACCTCCAATTACATGGGCAAAGTTTTTCATCCATGCCTTGTCCTGAACCGTTTGATTGGCTGAATTTAGTACGAGATTATGCTCTTTAACTTTTTCCAGATATGCCATCAACTCATCTCCTGTAGTTACTGAAATCCTCCCAATAGGAGTTTCGGGTGTAGGATCCAAAGAGGTTGATGCTAATATATTATCTGAACCCGGATTGCCAAAAGTAGGTATCAGGTTTATCGATTCTGTTACTCCTCGGTTTTCATTGTATCGATATTGGTCGTATGTAATCCCTTTACCAACCAAAAGAATATACTTTATAGGCAGTGAATATTTGGTCCGCACAAACTCTAAAAAGTTTTTAATAGACAGCGGGTGCTTTTTAATTCCAAAAGCAAATTGATCCACCAATTCATCTATATCATAAATCCCAACCTTATAAGACCCACCTTCTACACTTGATCGGTAGGTTTGATAATTTTGCAAGGCATCACCAGAAGAACTTTTTCGAATACTATTATGCGAAATAATCAAATAATCGCCCTGAGCTGCCGCAAGTGAATAGTCAACAAATTTCTTTCGCTGAAGTCCGGATACATTTTTAAACTGCGCGGGCGATGTTGCTAAAAGCACAAAATTTCTTTGTAAACCAGCAGGTAAGGCAAAGCGAAATTTTCCTGCAACAGTCATATCCGCCTGATACCGCTTGTTGTTGGTAAGATCATACAAAACAGGTGCCGCACTGTTACTATTGAAATTGGTTATTTCTAAAAAATTACCTGCTGTTGTTGCTGGTAGCGAAAATTCAAAGACCTGTGATCCCCCAAAATCAAATTGCCGGGGATAGGTTAACTCGTATTTACCCAATGTTATGCGATCATTGGATACGTCTGAACCATTGATTATTCTTATGGTATCTACTGTTCGTCCAATCTGAGATTTTGTAAACCCAAAACTCCGAATTAAAGAAACGAAATAATTCATTGGATTATCAAAAACAAAATTCCCGTTAATCATTACCTGCAGTCTTCTGGGATTTTGAGCATTACCAAAAGCTGTTATTCTAAAACTAGGGTCAGGGCCTAGGGGTGAAACTTTTAAATCACTGTATTGCTCAACCAAAGGATTTGATGGGTTGATATTTCTGCTGCTCCAGCCTTCTCCATTATCGTAACTAGATGAATACACATATACACCCACTACGGCAGCCAGACCTGGATTGATCTGATCTTTAAAATTTCTAGAAAGGGTGTGCATGAAATAAGGCTCAACAGGAAGTGTATTTGAGCTAACGTTGTTTGCCGAAGCTGTAATTCGTGCATTGGGATTAGCCGAATTTACGGTAAGAAAATATGCAGCAGTATCCGTTTGCAAACTGAATTTATCGGAAAGTTGATGAGCTGGTACTTTATAAAGAGCTGCATCCACTTTTCCATCGTTCATTTTTCCATAAAACTCCAAATAATCTGCTGAACCCAATTGTCCGGATGAAACACTGGTATACAATGGAACTTCTACTCCGTTTCTCCACAATTGAAAATACTCGGCATTGGTTGTAGATAATCCCGCAGCTTGTAGCGTTAACATGGGAATACGATACAATCCGTCTTCCCCTACTTTAAATTTATAATAGGTCTTGCTATAATCAATCCATGCGTTATTGAATTGAGCTTGCAACTGTGTTATACTGAACAGAAGAACTGCCAGACCTAGAAAAAATTTATATGCTACTCCTCTAGTCATTAATATGCAAATTCATTTTTAGGGAACACAAATTTCAGAGAAAATAAATGCGTATACAAAGGATTTGATTGGTTAGCCAAATTGGTAAAGGCATAATCAATTTCAACATTCTTCACTTTAAAACCTACTCCCATTCCAGGTTGATATATCCAAACTTTTTGTTGGTTCGTTACATCACCATCTTTCAAGCCTCGTTGAAAATTATAGATCCCTGCCCGACCAAATACCGATTTCTTATACCCAAATTCAATCCCTAATTTAGGATCCATATTTACCAAGGATGAACTCAACAGAACATTTCTTCGACCATCAAAGGTAAGATCGAAGTTCATTTCAGCCATAAAATGTGTAGTTAGCGATATATCAGTATAATAAAACCCTCCCAACGTCAATCGAGGTGCCGTTAATTCAATGGAACGAATCGGTATATCATTTTGTGCTAAATAGAGAGCCTCTTTTTCTTTCTCTGTAAATCTAAAATTCCATGCATTAAAGGTAGTAGTGACATCTTTAGCAACAACTCCTACCCCAAATTTTTTAGTCCGGTATTGCAACCCTGCATCCAAACCAAATCCCCAAGCTTTGGCAAAACTCCCCACGCTTCGATGGATGATTTTTGCATTGGTTCCAAAAGAAAAGGTTTTTTCATCATCACCATAAATTACTTGAGCATACGAGAGCAAGAGCGCGTAGTCGGCCGAAGAAAAAGATTTGATGTTGTTGTAATTGATGGTGCCATCGGGTTCTACTAAAAAAAGCGTATTGGGTATATCATCAACTGCAAATCGCATAAGAGATACCCCCAGGGTTCTTGTTACGTATTTTGGATCTCCGATAGGAAGTGCTACTGCAGCAAAATCATATTTCCCAATTCCTGCGAAGTATTCGGCATGCATGAGAGAACCTGTAGAAAAATCTTTGACTTCGGTTAATCCAGCTGGATTCCAATAACCGGATGTAGCATCTCCGGTACCAGCTACCTGAGCACCACCTAAGGACAAACCCTTGGCACCTGCACCAATATTCAGGAATTCATTGGAATACTTCCTGAACTGGGCATTAGCCTCCACAAAAGCCATTCCCAAAAATAAAATGGCCAGAAGCCTGATTCTATTTTTCATCTGATTTGACAAAGTTAGGCTCGGGTTCTGTTAAAATTGTATAAAATGCATGAATTCAACGAGTAATAACGATTTTTAGCCCCTTTGTATTGCCCCAGTTGGGCAGGAATGGTTTCTACGTTACTTTTGTCCAAATATCTAGCAATGAACCTGATAGAAGAACTGAAATGGAGGGGGATGCTCCAGGATATCATGCCTGGAACCGAAGATCAGCTTAAAAAAGAGCCTACTACTGCCTATATCGGCTTTGATCCAACGGCAGATAGCCTCCATATTGGGAGTTTGGTACCAATTCTTTTGCTGTATCATTTGCAGCAAGCGGGACATAAACCCATTGCCCTGATTGGTGGAGCAACCGGTATGGTTGGCGACCCCAGCGGTAAGAGTGAAGAAAGAAATCTTTTGGATGAAGAAACGTTACAGAAGAATATCGCCGGAGTTAAAAAACAACTCGAAAGATACTTGGATTTCAGTGAGACCAGGACCAATCGTGCTGAATTAGTCAACAACTACGACTGGTTCAAGAGTCTTGGCTTTATTGAGTTTTTGAGAGATGTTGGCAAGCACATTACAGTCAATTATATGATGTCGAAAGACAGTGTGCGCAAGCGCATCGAAGGTGAAACCGGAATCAGTTATACCGAATTTGCATATCAATTGATGCAGGGCTACGACTTTTATTGGCTTTACCAAAACAAAAAATGTAAACTCCAAATGGGAGGAAGCGACCAATGGGGAAATATTACAACGGGAACAGAACTTGTTAGAAGAAAAGCTGGTGGGGAAGCATTTGCATTTACCTGTCCCTTGATTACAAAAACCGATGGAGGAAAATTTGGAAAAACCGAGAAGGGCAATGTATGGCTGGATTCTGAAAAGACATCTCCGTTTCAATTCTATCAATTTTGGTTAAATGCCGCTGATGCGGATGCTGAAAAATGGATAAAAATTTTTACGCTACTCCCCAAGCAAGAAATTGAATCACTCATTGAAGAACACCAGAAAACTCCCGAATTTCGCATACTTCAAAAAAAGCTTGCAGAATCTGTTACTGAATTTGTACACGGAATTGAAGAGGCTAAAACAGCTATTCAAACCTCTGAAAAGTTATTTGGAGGCAAAGAGGAGTTGAATTTGTCTGAATTAAATGAAGCTGATTTGCTTATGGCGATGGATGGAGTACCTGTGCATGAAATTGAAAAAGATGCATTGGAAACAGGGATGGATCTTGTGACTTTCTTGTTTCAAACAGGCATTTTTCCAAGTAAAGGAGAAGCCAGAAAGATGGTTATGGGAGGAGGAATTAGCATCAACCGACAAAAATGGAGCGATCCACTTCAGCTTATCCAAAATCAAGATTTATTAATCGGAACATATATCGTTGTTCAAAAAGGTAAGAAAAATCACTACCTCGTCAAACTCAAAAGCTAGCTATCAGGTAATTGGATTTTTTTTGCGCAAAAACTGAAATTGCATACTTTTGCACTCCCTATAAGGCTGCCCGATAGTATAATGGTAGTACGACAGATTTTGGTTCTGTTTGTCTTGGTTCGAATCCAGGTCGGGCAACAAAAAAGTGATTGATTACAATCACTTTTTTTATTTAACATTTCTTATTCTGTAAACTTACCAGACTTCTTCAAATACCTCACCACAATATACCCTACCGCAAGAAAAGGCAATACAATGGTTAGTAACTGATTGCGGTGTTCACTATCACTTTGCACAATTTGAGGATATTCAAAAAGCAACAAAAGAGCAATACCTGTTAACCATACAAACTGAGTATTGTATTCTTTCAAAACCCAGCGCCTCCAATTGAATTTCATTGAAGAAAATGTAGTTGAAAGTCCACGCAAGGAAGGAACCCATCGGTTTACAGTCGCGCAATACTCATCAAACTTCAATCCAAATTTACTGCGCAAAAAGTTTTCTTCTGCCAATACAATCGCCTGATAAATAAAAAGAAAAAGTGGCATAACAATTAAAACATAATATGCCGAATTAGACAAAATCCCTACACCCAATAACATCAAAATATTTCCAACATAAAGCGGGTTTCTGCAATGCGCAAAAATACCCGTAGACACCAAGTCTTCAGCATACACTTTTTTATCCTTTCCGCCTCTAACAATATAAGCCAACCCAATGGTTGCACCACGTACAGCCTGGCCCAATACGGTTATCAATAAGCCACCATAGAGAGGAAAATACCAATAATGCTCGCCTAATGCTTTTTCTGTAAACAACTCTGGGGATGGGAAAAAAAGTAATGCGTACAGAAAGATGAACAAGGTGTTTCTGTAGCGGAAAAAGAAATTACCAATTTCGATCATGATTGCTTTTTTGCGATGAAGCCTGAAAAATTATACCATTTAAAAAACACTTCAACCGTTCTGAAACCAACTTCTTTTAGCAACGTAATATTTTCGCTGAGCTTGTAAGGAATCAACACATTCTCCAATGCCTCCCTTTTTTGGGAAATCTCCAACTCGCTGTATTGATTTCTACGTTTGAAGTTGTAATAGTATTTAATAAAATCACGATTGAAATCTGACTCCTCAGCTAAAATTTTTTCAATTATAATTAAAACTCCTCCTGGCAGAAGCTGCTCCTGTATAGACCTGAGCAACCGCTCTCTTGCAATGGGTCGAATGAACTGAAGGGTTAAACACAAAATAACAACGGAAGCGCCTTTCAATGAAACGTGACCAGAATTTAAATCAGCAACTTCCAAATCAAACGGTCTTTTCATTCCATGCTCTTCCAATTTGGATTTACATTTCTCCAACATGGGAGCTGAATCATCAATTCCAACAAACTTAATATGTTGAGGCACGGTTTGATCCATCATCAGCATGGTAGCGCCCGTTGAACAACCTAAATCATATATGATGCCGGCTTCACCACAATGATCAGCAGCCAATTCAGACATCATGCGTTGCATCTCAACATAAAAAGGTACTGAACGTGTAACCATATCGTCGAATACACCGGCAACTTTATTGTTGAATGAAAAGTCGTATGCTTGCTTAAACGGTTCGTCGAATATTTTATCCATTGCTCTACATATTTGTTCTACTGTTATGAAGATTTTTTAAGTGCTTGGGTGATTTCCTCTAAAATATCTTCGGGGTGCTCTAGTCCCACGGAGAGTCTTATCAATCCCGGAGTAATTCCAACCGACTGTCTTTCTTCTTCAGAAAGTTTTGAATGGGTAGTACTAGCAGGATGAGAAGCAATGGTTCTGGAATCACCCAAGTTATTGGTCATGGACAGCCACTCCAAATTATTTAAAAATTTTCTGCCGCCTTCTAAACCCGACTTCAATTCAAAAGTAAGGATGCCTCCTCCATTCTTCATTTGCTGCTTAGCCACTTGATATCGAGGGTGAGAAGGAAGAAATGGATACTTCACTTTACTCAATGCAGGGTTACCCTCCAATGCCTGTGCTATGAACAAGGCATTTTCGGCGTGTTTATCCATACGCACAAATAAGGTTTCTACACTCTTGGATAAAACCCATGCATTAAATGGACTCAGCGAAGGGCCTGTGTTGCGAATAAACAGATACATCTGCTTGATCAATTCTTTTTTACCAACCACAACGCCTCCCAACACACGACCTTGTCCATCAATGAATTTGGTTGCTGAATGCAAAACAAGATCGGCTCCAAAATGAATCGGTGTTTGTACTGCGGGTGTAGCAAAACAATTATCGACCAATAAAATAATGTTATGCTTTTTGCAAATAGTAGAGACCAGTTTCAAATCAATGATGTCTAAACCGGGATTGGATGGTGTTTCCAAATAGAGCATCTTGGTATTGGGTTTAATCAAACCTTCAATGGTTTCAGGTTGATTCATATCAAAATAAGAACTCTCTATTCCCCATTTTGGCAGATACTTAGTCAAGATAGTATGCGTTGAACCAAATACAGCAGATGCAGAAAGAATATGATCTCCTGCTGAAAGGAAGGTCATGAATGAAGCATAAACAGCCGACATTCCAGTTGCGGTTGCAACTCCATCCTCAGCACCTTCCAGTAAGCATATTTTTTGAATGAACTCATCAACCGATGGATTGGAAAATCGGGTATATATGTTTACATCAAGATCATCATTTGAGAAAGCTTCAGCCATGTCTTCGGCACTGTCGTAGACAAAGCTGCTGGTCAGGAACAAAGGTGTAGAATGCTCCTTTTCACCAGTTCTCGGTGTTTGTGTTCGTATGGCTAAAGTTTCAGGACGCATGATGACGTATTTAAGATTGGGGTTCAACTTTTTCTCCATTCAGAAAAACACGATACTCAATTGCTGCACCTCCAGCTCTTAATGTTTCTGCAACGGAACAATATTTTTGAATAGAAAGATCAACGGCTCGATACGCTTTTGAAGGCTCGATTTGTCCAGTCAACTTAAAATCAACCTGAACATGCTTCCACAAAGCTGGCTCTTTTCCGCTTTCACGTTCTCCATCCACTTCAATTTCCAGTGATAGTAGATCCTGCTTTTGCTTTTTCAAAATAGCGATCACATCTACAGCGCTGCATCCCGTTAATGCTGCCAACAGGGTTTGCATTGGCCTAAAACCAGAACCCTCTCCACCCTGCTCAACAGGAATATCCATTCGCATGGTATGGCCAGATGCATCTGTAATATCCATGCCGTATTTCCCATCCGCTAATATTGCTTTAATTAGTGCCATATTGAATAAAATGCAAATATAAGCTAACCTCCACAAAGGCCGGGAGTAGCCAAAGTCGGCAATCTTAATTAAATTTGTGCATGTCAAATGAAACCGCCATTATACTTCAAGAAAAAATAGCTGAGCTCCAGGCCGTTTTACGGACATTAAACACAGAAAAAATTCAATTGCATTCCGAAATTGATCTATTAAAAAAAGAAAAAGACATCTTACTGAAAGCGTTAGAAGATCTCACCCAAATGGAATCTACCATTCATGAATTGAAAGCTCGAAATGTAGAGCTAGAAAGCCAATTGCAGGCGATGCTCAAAGCAGTGGAACACTTAGAAAAATAAGGCTATTTATTTTTCATACCCTGGATGCAAGCAGAAAGACTTTCTTTCCAGTTAGCTACCACATATTCAAAATCTTGAGTCAATTTTTTCTTATCCATAACACTATAGGCTGGTCTTTTAGCCGGTGTAGGATAGGATGAGGTAGGGATTGGTTTTACCGTACACTTGCTATTGACCTGTGCCTTAATTTCTACAGCAAAATCATACCAGGAAATTACACCTGCATTGGAAAAATTATAAATACCCGAATGCCATGTTGGATAGGAAATGGCGTACATGATGAATTTTGCCAAATCGGCTGCCCAAGTTGGACTTCCAATTTGATCGTTGACAACTGAAATTTCTGGTCGCTCATTCATCAGTCGCAACATCGTCTTCACAAAATTATTACCGTAAGTCGAATACACCCAGGATGTACGGATTACCAAGGCATCAGGAGCAAATTTCAATGCTTGCAACTCCCCCTCAAGCTTGGATTGTCCATATACGGAAACAGGACCTGTAACATCGTTTTCGGTATAGGGTTTATCCCCCGTTCCCGGATAAACATAATCAGTAGAAACATGAATAAACTTACACCCATGTGCGTGAGATACAGCAGCCAATATGCCAACGGATTCCGCATTGATCAAATAGGCCATTTCTTTTTCTTGCTCGGCTTTATCTACCGCCGTGTATGCAGCACAATTGATGCAATAGTCTGGCTTAACGGTAGCGAAGATATTTCGGACTAACTCAAAATGATGTATGGGCAGATCTTCCCTGGAAAAGAAATGAAATTCATAATTAGGGAATGAATGGGACAAATCTCGAATCTCCTTCCCCAATTGTCCGTTTGCACCCGTGATTAAAATTTTCTTCATGATTCAATTAAAAATTGAAACTCATTTCATTGAATCTAGGCAAAATCAGATCTTTCTCAGAAACAATTTGATTTGCTTCAGGAATTTTCCAATCAATGGATAAATCCGAATCATTGTAAACGATGCCGGATTCAGCCGACTTATTGTAAAGCGCATCACATTTATACATCACATCTGCCGATTCACTCAAAACAGAAAAACCATGTGCGAAACCTTTTGGTACTAGCAACTGCAGTTTATTCTCCTCTGAGATTTCAAGCGCAAAAGATTTACCAAAAGTCGGCAACCCTTTACGTAAATCTACCACCACATCCAAGATGCTCCCTTGTAAAACACGAATTAATTTGGTTTGTGCATGTGGAGCATTTTGAAAATGCAAACCTCTGATTACACCGTATTTGGAATGCGATTGATTATCTTGAACCCATTCGAAGTGCAATGCAGCATTCAAATGCGTTTGCTTATTGTAGCTTTCAAAAAAATAGCCGCGATCATCAGCAAATACCGAGGGAGTAAGAATGATTAACCCTTCAAATCCTGTTTGTTCTATTTTCATGTTTAGCGACTCACGTATTGATTTTGATAGAATTGTTGATACGCTCCAGAAGTTACATTTTTAATCCATTGCTCATTAGCTAAGTACCAATCAACTGTTTTTTCTAGTCCTTCTTCAAATTGCAAAGAAGGTTTCCAGCCCAACTCATCGTTCAGTTTAGTTGCGTCAATTGCGTAGCGCTTATCATGTCCCGCCCTGTCTTTTACAAAGGTGATCAATTTAGAACTGTCACCTTCACTGCGGTTTAATTTTTGATCCATGATCTTACAGAGCAAATGAACAATATCTAGATTTTTCCATTCGTTAAACCCTCCAATATTGTAGGTTTCACCCAATCTCCCTTTATGGAAAATAACATCTATAGCGCGGGCATGGTCCTCAACCCAAAGCCAATCACGTACATTATCGCCTTTGCCATAAACCGGAAGTGGCTTCGAATGAACAATATTATTGATCATGAGAGGCAATAGTTTTTCAGGAAACTGATGAGAACCGTAATTATTGGAACAATTTGAAATCACAACCGGCAAATTATAAGTATGATGATAGGCACTTACCAGATGATCAGAAGAAGCTTTTGAGGCAGAATAAGGCGACCGTGGATCATAAGGGGTCTCTTCCGTAAAAAATCCAGTCTCCCCCAATGAGCCATACACTTCATCGGTTGACACATGATAAAACAATTTACTCTCTTTTTCTTTCCAGTTTTGCTTGGCTGCGTTGAGCAATACAGCCGTGCCGATCACATTGGTTTTTACAAAAGACAAGGGGTCCATGATCGAACGATCCACGTGACTTTCGGCTGCCAAATGAATTACAGCATCTACATTTTCGTTTGCAAATAAATCATTGATGAATACCTCGTCTGTGATATCTCCTTTTATAAACCGATAATTGGGATGATCTTCAACATCCCGTAAATTTTCTAAGTTCCCCGCATAGGTTAATGCATCCAGATTTATAATTTCATAATCTGAATAGGTATTTAAAAACAAGCGAACCACATGCGAGCCAATAAATCCGGCACCTCCGGTAATTACTATTTTTTTTCTCATGTTTTAATTTGAAGTGAATTCCTTTGGTTGTTTTGTCAACTCCTCTTGGGGTAGCGACTTAAAATACTCGTAGGTCTTTTTTAACCCTTCTTCGCGAGAAACTTTAGGCTCCCAATTTAAAATCGATTTGGCTTTGGTGATATCGGGTCGTCTTTGCTTGGGATCATCAACCGGTAGAGGCTTGAAAATAATTTTAGATTGAGCCCCAGTAAGCTTGAGGATTTCTTCGGCAAATTCCAACAACGAAATTTCAACAGGATTTCCGATATTAACAGGATTAGCATAATCGCTCATTAACAATCTATAAATTCCTTCAACCAGATCATCTACGTAACAAAATGAACGGGTTTGTGATCCATTTCCAAAAACGGTCAGATCTTCTCCCCTCAAAGCTTGTCCAATGAAAGCTGGAAGAGCTCTGCCATCGTTTAAACGCATTCTAGGCCCGTAAGTATTAAAAATTCGAACAATGCGTGTTTCAACGTGATGATAGGTGTGATACGCCATGGTGATAGACTCCATGAACCGCTTGGCTTCATCGTAAACACCGCGTGGACCAACCGGATTCACATTGCCCCAATATTCTTCTGTTTGAGGATGAACTTGAGGATCACCATATACTTCCGAAGTTGATGCCACCAGAATTCTAGATCCTTTTGATTTTGCAAGTCCCAAACAGTTGTGCGTTCCCAAGGCACCTACCTTGAGTGTTTGAATTGGAATTTTAAGATAATCGATTGGACTTGCCGGTGATGCAAAATGAAGGATATAGTCCAGCGGACCTGGAACATGAATGAATTTGGTTACATCATGGTGGTAAAACTCAAATGACTTGAGTTTAAAGAGATGCTCTATATTCTTAAGATCACCAGTTATCAAATTATCCATCCCCACCACATCAAATCCTTCTCGAATAAAACGGTCGCAGAGATGAGACCCTAAGAAACCGGCAGCACCGGTAATAAGTACTCGTTTGTTAGACATGATAATTAATTTACAATATGTCTTCCTACACTTTCATAATGGAAGCCTAATTCACGAATGCTATCAACATCAAAAAGATTTCTTCCATCAAAAATGACCTTGTGTTTCAAATTCTTCACAATCTTCAGAAAATCGGGAGTCCTGAATTCATTCCACTCCGTAGCAATCACCAAAGCATCTGCCCCAGACAATGTATCGTATTGATTTTCGGAATAGTTAATTTTTGAGCCCAAAAGAGCTTTCACATTGGGCATGGCTTCTGGATCGAATGCTGTAACAGTTGCTCCTTCAGCTATCAATGCATCGATCATGTACAAGGCTGGTGCCTCGCGGATATCGTCTGTATTGGGTTTAAAAGCAAGTCCCCACAACGCAAAATGTTTTCCCTTGAGATCTCCTTTGAAATAGTTTTTGATCTTTGGTATCAGATGAAGTTTTTGTTTTTCATTGACATCCATTACCGCATTCAATATTTTAAAATCGTAGGCAACTTCATTTGAGCTCTTCACCAACGCTTGAACATCTTTAGGAAAGCAGCTTCCACCATATCCAATGCCGGGAAATAAAAACCGTTTTCCGATGCGTGCATCGCTTCCAATTCCTAAACGAACCATGTCAACATCTGCTCCAAGTTTTTCACAGAGTTGTGCGATCTCATTCATGAATGAAATCTTTGTCGCCAAGAAAGAATTCGCTGCATATTTGGTTAACTCTGCCGAGCGAAGATCCATGTAGATAAGTGGATTTCCGGAGCGAACAAACGGCGCATAGAGTTCTGCCATCCACTTTTTAGCTCGCTCAGATGAAGTTCCTATCACCACACGATCGGGTTTCATAAAATCTTCTACTGCAACACCTTCACGCAAAAACTCTGGATTGGAAACCACATCAAATTCCACAGAAGCATTCTCAGCCATGGCGGTATGAACACGTTCTGCTGTTCCAACCGGAACGGTACTCTTGTCCACCACTACTACATAGTCGGTTATGAGCTTACCTAAATCCTTGGCTACACCCAATACGTATTTGAGATCTGCAGAACCATCTTCTCCCGGAGGCGTTGGTAAGGCAAGGAATAAAATTTTAGCTCCCTCAATACCCGACTTCAAATCGGATGTAAACTTTAAACGCTCTTCGCGCAAGTTTCGCAAGAATATTTTTTCTAGTCCCGGTTCGTAAATCGTGATTTGCCCGGAGCTCAGTTTCTCTACTTTAGATTTATCGATATCAATACAGGTAACTTCATTGCCAGTTTCTGCAAAGCAAGTCCCTGTTACCAATCCCACATAACCAGTTCCAATAACGGCGATTTTCATATTGTTTATTTTACAAATTCATTTACATGGTGTGTAATATACTCCATTTGGTCTCTATCCATTTCGGTGTGGATGGGCAGAGATACTACCCGTTGCGTTAACCAATCGGTGACAGGCAGGTCAAATTCGGATAGACCCAAAAATGAAAACATTTTCTGTCTATGTGCAGGCACCGGGTAGTAAATCATGGCAGGGATTTGTTTGGAAGCTACGTATTCAACAAGCTCATCCCTATTGGTATCTTCAAGCACCATCGTGTATTGATGAAATACATGTGTATTTCCTTGTGCAATGGAAGGAGTAATAATTTTAGAATTGGATGCAAATGAGTTGTTGTAAAACTGCGCTACTGAGTTGCGTTTTTGGTTGTATACATCCAACTGCTTTAGCTTGATATTTAAAACGGCAGCTTGAATGGTATCTAGTCTGGAGTTGCACCCTACCACATCATGATAGTAACGCTTACTCTGACCGTGATTGGCAATCATGCTCATTTTGTGTGCCAATTCATCATCGTTGGTCGTGATAGCTCCGCCATCGCCATAACATCCTAAATTTTTTGAAGGGAAAAACGATGTACAGCCTATATGTCCAATGCCTCCTGTTTTTATTACTCCTTGTGTATGCAAATCAATTGTTGCTCCTATGGCTTGAGCATTGTCTTCTACAACAAATAAATTGAACTCTTTGGCAATTTCCATGATTTCATTCATGGGCGCAGATTGACCATACAAATGAACAGGGACGATAGCCTTGGTCTGGGGGGTGATTGCTTTTCGAATGGAGGCTGGATCAATACAAAACGTAATTGGATCCACATCTACAAACACAGGCTTGAGTTTTAGCAAGGTAATTACCTCTGTTGTAGCGATGTACGTAAATGAGGGTGTAATGATTTCATCACCTGGCTTCAGATCTAAGGACATCAATGCAATTTGCAATGCATCGGTGCCGTTTGCGCAGGGGATAACATGCTTTACGCCTAGGTATGAAGCTAAATTTTCTGCAAATGCGTTGACTGCTTTTCCATTAATGAAAGCAGCGTTGTTCAGGACATCGGAAATGGCTTCGTCTACCTCATTTTTGATATGGAGGTATTGCCGTTTTAAATCCACCATTTGTATTGGAACCATCTACTAGATTTGTGCCGCGAAGTTAATAAAATTGGGGGTGATAACCGAAGAAGGTCGTAGCTTTACCCGTCCTGATTTATGCAGATTTTTTATGATATTTTTCTTGTTTTCTACAAATGGGCGATGTCCCTTGCGTCTCTGTGGAGTACCAAGGCCCAAAAATGGGTAGCTGGAAGAAAAAACTTGGAAAAGGAGCTTCTAAAAATCGATTTTAGACCCCACAAGAACATGGTTTGGTTTCACGCCGCCTCTTTAGGAGAATTTGAGCAAGGTCGGCCTCTGATGGAATTGATTAAAAAAAGGAACCCTGATTTCAAGATTCTGCTCAGTTTTTTTTCTCCATCGGGGTATGAGGTGAGAAAAAATACGGAATGTGCGGACTGGGTTTTTTATTTACCACTCGACCACAAAGAAGATTCAAGAAAATGGGTTGAACACATTCATCCCAAAATGGTTTTTTTTATTAAATATGATTCCTGGTATTACTATCTAAGCTATCTCAAAGAAAAAAACATCCCCGTGTTTTTGATTTCAGCCAATTTTAGAGAAGAGCAAAACTTTTTTGGTCCATTTGGCAGCTTCCTCCGAAAAATGCTGGATATGTATACCCATATTTTCGTTCAAAATAAAAACTCACTTGAGGTCTTAAAAAAATACAAGATCAATGCCGGTGTCAGTATTTCAGGTGATACACGATTTGATCGGGTACTGGAGGTTAGCAGGGCTGAATTTCAAAATGAAATAATTGAATCCTTTTGCAAAGGAGGATTGACGCTGGTTGCAGGTAGTACATGGCTGGAAGACGAGCAATTGATTTCAGAAGCATTGAAAAAAACGAGCACAATAGGGCTGGTTTTGGCTCCACATGAAATAGACGAAGATCATTTGGCAGATATCGAGAAGATGTTTGAAAATACAGTGCGACTAAGCAGCATCAACAGCGCGCAGGATCTTGATCACCACCGGGTTTTGATTGTAGACAGTTTCGGAATGTTATCCAAATTGTATCGATTTGGCCATATTGCATACATTGGCGGTGGATTCAATAAAAGTGGAATCCATAATATTTTAGAAGCTGCTGTTTACGGGGTACCTGTTCTTTGGGGACCTAATTATGAAAGAGCTTTCGAGGCAAAGGAGTTGATAGATGTCGGTGGTGGAGTTTCTATTCAGGATGGAAATGGACTGTACAAATGGCTGTACAAATTCAATGAGAATGAATCCATTCGCAAAAAAATGTCTGCTATTTGTACCCAATATGTATCAGATCGTTTAGGTGCAACAGAGAAGATCTATCATCAAACTGTGGATACTTCAGCCGATTAAGGTATTTTTGAGCTTGCTATATGTTGACAGAACCTAATCATAAGAACCCCGCTTCGGGATGGATAGAAGTCGTTTGCGGATCGATGTTTTCTGGAAAAACTGAGGAGTTGATTCGGAGATTAAAAAGAGCGAGAATAGCTAACCTCAGTGTTGGGATTTTCAAACCCTCGTTGGACGTAAGGTACGATGCTGCCAAAATTGTATCTCATGATGAAAACACCATCGAATCTATCCCCCTTACACAGGCGTCTCACATTTTAAATCATGCAAAAGCCTATGAAGTGATTGGAATTGATGAGGCCCAATTTTTTGATGAAAAAATTGTAGACGTTTGTGATCAATTGGCCAACAATGGGAAACGAGTTATTGTAGCGGGACTGGATATGGATTATACAGGCGAGCCGTTTGGACCTATGCCCAAACTGTTATCGATTGCAAACTATGTTACCAAGCTGCATGCCATTTGCATGAAGTGTGGTAGTATTGCTAGTTATTCCTATCGCATAATAGACAATACAGATCAAGTGGTATTGGGAGAGAAAGATCATTACGAAGCGAGATGCAGAAATTGTTTTAATCTACAATCCGTTTAATTGAAAGCGATTGTACAAATTAGATCGTTACTTTACAAGGACTTCCTTCTGGAAACCAGGCAGCAGCATACGTTGTATGGAATTCTTCTCTACATCGCTTCTACTATTTTTGTCATTTACCTTACACTACCCGAACCGGATGCAGAGACCTGGAACACCCTTTTTTGGGTGATGCAGCTATTTATTTGCATCAATGCAGTAGCTAAAAGTTTTTTGCAGGAAGCGAAAGGCAGAATGCTATACTACTATTCGCTTACCTCTCCTTCAAACTTCATCTTAGCCAAGCTGGTATATAACTTTATTTTGATGCTGGTGATGAGTGCCGTTACGTTGCTCTTTTATTCTCTTTTTATGGGGAACCCCTCTACAGCCGTATGGCAATTTGCCGGTATAGGGCTATTGGGCTCGGTCGGGCTTGGACTTACATTTACCATGTTGGCGGCTATTGCGTCTAAAGCTATGCAACAAGCCTCTTTAATGGCCATTTTAGGATTTCCATTGATTATACCTCAGCTTTTGCTTTTGATTCGATTATCCAAAACTGCTTTTGCAGAAGTGTTTAAAGCTGGCGCACCCACTCAACTCGTACTATTATTAATTGGTTTAGACATCTTGATTATTCTACTTGCGGTTATTTTATATCCCTTTTTATGGAAAGATTAACCGAAGGGACTAATTTTGTGCATTGATCAACAAAACCCCTTACATGCGTTTGAGCTGGTGGAAATGGATAGCGATGATCTTAGTTGGATATGCCGTTATTGGGGGACTGCTGTTGCCCGTTCCGGAATTGACCCAATTGGGTGAAACCATTCGAAACCTCTACTATCATGTTTGCATGTGGTTTTCAATGATGATCTTGTATACGCTTTCCATCATCCACAGCATCAAGTATTTGAATAACGCAAATGTTCTTCACGATAACAAAGCCAAATCCTATGCTGGTATTGGAACGTTTATGGGGATACTGGGTTATGCAACAGGAGCAATTTGGGCAAGTTTTACGTGGGCAGATCCAAACAATCCTGCATTTGCTTCTTTTGGATCCATCATGCGTGAGCCTAAATTGATTGGAGCTGCTATTGCGTTGTTGATTTATGGCGCCTATTTCATTTTAAGAAATTCTATTCTGGATGAAGATCAACGCGCAAGAGTTAGCGCAGTATACAACATCTTCGCTTATGCTATGCTGTTCCCATCCATCTGGATTATTCCTCGATTACTCCCAAGCCTGCATCCTGGACAAGAAGGAAATCCAGCATTGAATTTCAACGACATCGATTCAAGAATGAGAATGATTTTTTACCCCGCCGTAATCGGATGGACTTTATTAGGGGTATGGATTGGGCAACTCAATATTCGCTTGAATATCATCAACGAAAAAAAAGGGCAATATGAAAAATAAAATTTGGACTACCCTTCTTTCCTGCATAGGATTATTCCATGATGCAAGAAGTCAATCAACAGAAACAATGGCGAGTGCGATGCGTAGCAACGGAAAGATTTATGTAGTTGTAGCCGTATTGGCAACCATTGTTGCAGGGCTTTTTTTGTACTTAATTCGAATCGATAGAAAAGTTTCTAAATTAGAAAGGGATCTCTAAACCAAGAGTCCCTCGTATACGTTTTACTTAATAAATAGCTTGCCATGAATCCCGAATACAGTTTTTTTGATGCTGTTTGCAAAAGTTTTGACAAAGCAGCAGGTTTCACATCCTTTGACGAAGGAATTTTAGAACAAATTAAGCAGTGTAACACTGTTTTGAGAATGCATTTCCCTGTTAAGATTGGCGATAAGATTGAAGTCATCAAAGCCTATCGCGTGCAGCATTCCCATCACAAACAACCCTGCAAAGGAGGTATCCGTTTTAGCGAAATGGTGAACCTGGATGAGGTGATGGCATTGGCTGCTCTCATGACGTATAAATGCGCTATTGTAGATGTTCCATTTGGAGGTGCAAAAGGTGGAATTTCTATCAATCCAAAAAAATACTCTGCCTATGATTTAGAAAAAATCACAAGGCGCTACACCAGCGAGCTGATCAAAAAGAAATTCATTGGTCCGGGCGAAGACGTTCCCGCACCCGATTACGGAACAGGTGAGCGTGAAATGTCTTGGATTTTGGATACCTATATCGCCATGCATCCAGGAGAAATTGATTCGTTGGCTTGCGTAACAGGGAAACCAGTTACACAAGGTGGAGTTCGCGGAAGAAAAGAGGCAACGGGATTGGGGGTATTTTATGGGATCAGAGAGGTTTGTAATAATGATGATGTTATGAACCGGCTAGGCCTATCCAAAGGTATTGCAGGTAAAAAGGTTATTGTTCAAGGATTAGGAAACGTTGGCTATCATGCTGCTAAGTTTTTTCAAGAAGGAGGAGCCATCATTACAGGTTTAGCAGAACACGAAGGGTCTATATATGATGAAAACGGATTAGACGTAGACGCTGTAGTTGAACATAGAAAAAATACAGGTTCGATTTTGAATTTTCCTGGTGCCAAAAATTTCAATAAAAACACTGACGCTCTAGAAGCAGCTTGTGATATATTGATTCCTGCTGCACTTGAAAATGTAATCAATGGGAGTAATGCAGATCGAGTAAAAGCTAAAATCATTGGAGAGGCTGCAAACGGTCCGCTCACTCCTGAAGCTGATGAAATCATGGCATCTAAAGGGATCTTGGTTGTACCAGACATGTACCTCAATGCCGGTGGTGTTACAGTATCGTATTTTGAATGGGTAAAGAACCTTAGTCACGTTCGGTACGGTCGTGTAGAAAAGCGCTTCATGGAAAATCAAAACGCCAACCTGGTTGCACAAATTGAAGAAATGACTGGGAAAAAAGTAACAGACATTCAAAAGGATCTTCTTGTTCATGGTCCAGATGAAATCGACCTCGTTCGAAGTGGTTTAGAGGATACCATGATCAAGGCCACCAATGAAATCTTGGAGTGTTGGAAAAAGAACCCGAAGATCAAGGATATGAGAACAGCAGCTTTTGTGGTAGCCATCAACAAGGTGGGAACAAGTTACATGGAGCTGGGTATTTTCCCTTAATAAAAATCATTCATAATTTGGAAAAGCGGAAAGCCAAATAGGCTCTTCCGCTTTTTTATCTGCCACATAGCAGGTTGTGCCATTGGTAATAACGAGGTATCGAACTGGAATATGAAGATTATAGGATAGAATTTGCATCAATGTTTTTTCGCTAAGTACCACATGTTCAGCTTTGCACTCAATCATCATCCAGGGAGTATGGCTTGAGTTGTAAACCAAAATATCAAATCGTTTCAACCTGTCGGCCACTTGAATTTTTTTTTCAACAGCAATGGCTGACTTTGGAACAGAAAAGGATTGAATTAAAAGCTGAATTATATTTTGCCGCACCCATTCTTCGGGCTGCAGTTGAACCCATTTCTTTCTAATTTCATCAAAAATCAACGGAGCGTCTCCCTGCTTTTTCATACGAAACTTAAATTCCGGAAATTGCAGTTGAATCATAGGTGCAAAGTAATCAGTAATTTCAATTAAATTTTAGAGATGAACAGCAAAGAAGAAATCGTTAAAAACTGGTTACCGCGATACACGGGAGTTGAGTTGGATAAGTTTGGAGAATATATTTTGCTGACCAACTTTAATAAATATGTCGAATTATTTGCAGAATGGAATGGTGTTGAGGTAGTTGGCAGAGATAAGCCTATGGAATCTGCCACCCATGACGGAATTACCATAATCAATTTTGGCATGGGTAGTCCCACAGCTGCAACAGTAATGGATCTACTCACAGCCATTAACCCCAAAGCAGTTTTATTCTTGGGCAAATGCGGAGGGTTGAAAAAACGCAATCAGATAGGCGACTTGATTTTACCGATCGCTGCGATACGGGGAGAAGGAACTTCAAATGATTACTTCCCTCCGGAAGTTCCAGCACTTCCAGCATTTGCGCTCCAAAAAGCGATATCTACAACCATTAGGGAACACGAATTAGACTATTGGACAGGTACGGTTTATACCACTAACCGCAGGGTTTGGGAGCACGATGAACAATTCAAGGAATACTTGAAAAAGATTCGGGCTTACGCGATAGACATGGAAACTGCCAGTATTTTTTCTGTTGGATTTTACAATAAAATTCCCACAGGTGCTTTGTTGCTGGTTAGTGATTCGCCTATGATTCCAGAAGGCATCAAAACCGAGGAAAGCGATAAACAAGTGACTGCTAAATTTGTGGAAACTCACCTCAAAATTGGCATAGACTCTCTTAATCAATTGATTAACAATGGCCAAACAGTTCGACACCTGAGGTTTTAAAGGTGGATTAATTCCTCAGTCAACCCCGTTTTTTTCATTAATTTTGCAATCTCAAAAGCCGAAACAAATCTGGTGCCGTAAGATCAGATTTTTTCAACAGAATCGAGGTATATATTGCATTGGGATTTGTAAGGCTGTTAAATAAAACACACATGAAATTATCCCAATTTAGATTTGACTTTCCGCTTAATTTAATTGCACAGACTCCAACCAAGAGAAGAGAGGACTCCCGCTTGATGGTGATACACAAAGACACCGGCTTGATTGAAAATAAAATGTTTAAAGATGTTCTTAACTATTTTGAAGAGAAGGACGTTTTTGTTGTTAATAATACCAAAGTATTTCCAGCCAGAATGTATGGCCGCAAAGAAAAGACAGGTGCAAAAATTGAAGTTTTTTTGTTGCGTGAATTGAATAAGCAAAATCGGTTGTGGGATGTTATCGTTGATCCCGCAAGAAAGATTAGAGTGGGAAACAAACTTTATTTTGGTGATGCAGAGGAGTTGGTGGCAGAGGTGATTGACAATACAACTTCTAGAGGAAGAACCATTCGCTTTTTATTTGAGGGAAGTGATGAAGAATTTAAACAAGTATTAAATTCATTGGGCGAAACTCCCCTACCCAAGTACATCAAACGCAAACCTGATGAAACCGATCGCGAAAGGTATCAAACGGTGTATGCTAAGCACGAGGGTGCTGTTGCCGCGCCAACTGCTGGATTGCATTTCTCTATCGAACTCATTAAGCGCCTAGAAATACAAGGCATTCGGTTTGCAGAAATTACATTGCATACAGGTCTGGGAACGTTTAGAGCTATTGAAGTAGAAGACCTCAGTAAACACAAGATGGAAGCTGAATATTTCCGCGTAGATGAAACCGCATGTAAGATTGTGAATAAAGCAAAATCTGAGGGACATCGGATTTGTTCAGTTGGTACTACAACCATGCGAGGCTTGGAGAGCACCTTTACAGCAGATAAACTTTTGAAGCCGTCCGAAGGATGGACCAACATTTTTATACATCCGCCACATGAATTCTCGATATGCGACTCTCTGATCACTAATTTTCATTTGCCAAAAACTTCCTTATTGATCATGGCTTGTGCATTTGCAGGGTATGAATTGACTATGGAGGCTTATAAGAAAGCCATCAAAGACAAATACCGTTTCTTTAGCTATGGCGATGCCATGCTGATTATTTAAGGATTAATCCAGATTGAAGAGTCCCTTATTCAAGACTTTTAATGCCTCATTTTTTTCTGAAGTCGGAATGAGAATGGACACATTATGTAAACTACCTCCATAGCTTACCATATTCACTGGCACATCGACTAAAGCATCAAACATTTTTGCCAAGATATTTTCCTTTTGTGTGAGCTTATGGCCAACCACAGAAACAATACTTTGATCTGAAACAATTTCAAGTTCACCTAAAGGCTGAAGCTCAGTAGATATTTCTTTTAGATAGGATGTAGTATCGATTGTAACCGAAACGGCAACCTCTGAAGTTGTAATCATATCAATCGAAGTACGGTACTTCTCAAATACTTCAAAGATTTTTCTCAAAAATCCATAGGCAAGCAACATCCGGCTGCTCTTGATTTTAATCATCACAATACCATCCTTGGCTGCAATGGCCTTAACACCCTCTGAATCTGCTTCTTTTAAAATAATAGTGCCTTTAGCTTCAGGCTGCATGGTATTCAACAGTTTCACCGGTATGTTGAAATGTTGAGCAGGCCAAATAGATGCGGGGTGTAAAATTTTTGCGCCAAAATAGGCCAGCTCAGCAGCCTCATCAAAACTCAAATGTTCTACGGGTCTCGTTTTCTGAACAATGCGAGGATCGTTGTTGTGCATGCCGTCTATATCGGTCCATATTTCACATACACTGGCCTGAACTGCAGCTGCAATCAGTGATGCGGAATAATCGCTACCTCCTCGTTTAAGATTATCTACTTCTCCACGGGCATTGCGGCAAATATATCCTTGTGTGATAAACAGTTTTTTGCCTTTGAAAGAATCTAACGTTTTATTGATTTTTGTTCTGATGGTTAGCACCTGAGGTTCATCGTTAGCGTCAATCGACATAAAGTCAAGAGCAGGAAGCAACACATGGTCTACTCCAATTTCTTCTAGATAAATTGAAAAAAGTTTGGTGCTCATGAGTTCACCCTGTGCCAAGATGTCTTTGTTCAAGGCATCATTAAAAGAAATCTTCAGAATAATATTTAGAAAATCAAAATGCTCGTTAATGGTTTGAATTGCTTTTGATCGAGTATGCTCTTTGTCAAGAAGCTTTTCAATGAAAGTGCTATAGTGCGCATGGAGGGCATCTATTAAATCTTTTGCTTTCCCTTTATTGGAAGCAGCTAGTGCATCGCCGATTGCAACCAAGCTGTTGGTTGTGCCGCTTAACGCACTCAGCACAACAATTTTAGGCTCTTCATCTCTTGAGATGAGATCTTTCACTTGAAACATTCGCTCGGGCTTTCCTACTGAGGTGCCACCAAATTTCATGACTTTCATACCCTATTCCTTTGAAGTGGGCAAAGTTAAAGTTTGATACCGAATTTATCCCCTATTGACTCCAAGTCTTTCCATACGGGTTCCAGTAACGGAATACCTGATTGAAGGCGCTCATACTCTGACTCTCTTTCGGGTGTTCCTGGAATAATTACAGGATCTGCTGGATCAATGGGAGTGGCAGAACGAAATCGTTGGATCCATAAGTCCATGTTAGAAGTAAAGTCTTCTTTTTTTCTAAATGCATCTATTCGCATTGCACCAAAGAAATGACCAATTCCCTTTCCCGGCTGGTTCTCCGGCATGGGAACATAAGCTGGGAAAGGCGGTACCCAGGGACCGAAATTAGCGCCACTGAGAATGGCAGAGAAGATATCGACGATAGAACCCAATGCATATCCCTTATGGCTTCCATGGTCTTTATCGCTCCCCAAGGGAAGTAAAGCCCCTCCTTGCTTTAGGGCATGTGCATTTTGAACAGGATGACCCTCTTGATCCTGTATCCAGCCGAAGGGAGCATCTTCGCCTTTGCGTTGAAGGATTTCAAGTTTTCCATTGGCTGCAGTAGTAGTAGCGAGATCGGCTACAAATGGAGGTTCAGCGCCTGCTGGAATTGCAACACAAATCGGGTTGGTGCCGAGCATGCGTTCTTTAGAAAAAGTGGGGGCAACTAATGCGCTGGCATTGGTCATGGCAATTCCTATCATACCCTTTTCCAATGCTTTCATAGCATGGAAAGCAGCAATTCCAAAATGATTGCTGTTGGATACAGCCACCCAGCCTGTTCCGACGGCATTTGCTTTTTGAATGGCGATGTCCATTGCTTTTGACCCGATCACCAATCCCAAGCCCCCATCACCATCTACAGTTCCTGTTGATGGTGTTTCATGAAGAAGTTGCATGTTCGCTTTTGCGTTTATGCGATTGGCCTCCCACAAACGAATGTATCCCGACAAACGAGCTACTCCATGAGAGTCAATCCCTCTGAGGTCTGCAGCCAGAAGTGCTTTTGCCCCCCATTCAGCATCTTCGATGCTGAATCCCATTTTCAAAAAAACCTTTTGAGTGAAAGCGAGTAAGTGGGGGTAGGCATAGGTTTGTTCCATAAAACAAAAATATCCTCAATCTTTGAAATCGGTTGGATTGTTTTTTAAGCGTTAAGAAAACGATCTGAAGCGTGGAAAACTCTCCGCCTTTATTGGGTATTTCCCCCTTGAATTGATTTTACTTTGAATGAGATTTGAATTCTTAAAAAATAGGTATATGATAAAATTACAAGTGATTGGCCATCTTGGCAAGGACTGCACAACCAATGTTGTGAATGGAAAAAATGTAATCAATTTCAGTGTGGCACACAGCGAGCGCTACAAAGATGCTTCGGGAACACAGAAAGAGAAAACCACATGGGTTGAATGCGCGTATTGGACAGACAGAACGGCAATAGCTCCTTACCTTAAAAAGGGACAGTTGGTTTTTGCGGAAGGAACACCAGATGTGAGAAGCTATACCAAAGGGGATGGTACTGCTGGCACCTCACTTACACTTCGTGTGCTCAGCGTACAATTACTGGGGGGCGGTAAAGGTGAAACGGGAGGCGAGCATTCATCAGAATCTCCTGCATCGGTTAGTGCAGAGGGCGATGATCTACCATTCTAAATACAAGTAGTGGTTAGGTAGAAGACCTGATTGATTGGATCAAAGTATCTAGATCAATCAGGTTTTTTTGTTTTTCCAAGCGTTCCGAGAGAATGGGATTTACCTTGGCTAGCACTTCAATGCTTTTGCTCAGCATGGAGTTGATTTCATGAATGCCTTGCTGATTTATACCGGCATCAATCAATACATTTTCTTCTTGATTTTGTAAATCTTCTTTGATATCGGAAAGATCATCTAAGATTAAAAAATAGGTCATGAGTGCATACCAGGCATCTACTGCCACAGCCTCCTTCAACGAAGGCGACTGCAAGGCAGAAAGTAAAAAAAGATAGCTGTCGGCTCTATTCAAGGATGGGTAAGCAGTTCCCAGATCCATGTTAGCCTGTTTTATCGGTTTCTCTTGAAATAAATATTGACTAACCGAATCATAAAAAGATTTGCGTTGAATATGGGACAGTAGATGGTTTTGGATTTCTTCGATGTGCTCCTTCCAACGAATTTGCTTAGACTCCAATCGTGCGGCACTATTGAGAATAAATTCAGAAACTTCAGCAGAATGATTATTCAACAATTCTGTTTTATCTGCTCCACTTCGTAATAACAAATCAAAATAAATAGGAATAAAAATATATCCTGGAGCGGAAGGCAGGTAGATGGTTCTATTTTTCCAATATAGATTATGTGCGGGTACCCTTCGATCTACAAAATAGCGTGCAATATCACTATCAACATCATAATACGTATTAAAATTTTGCGCGGTTAGAAACATAGTGAACTGTTAAGAAGGATTAATTCTTCTTCGGGTGTAAATGGTTTCACGGTTTCGTATGGCTCGGTTATTTGCAGAGTCGGCCAACTCTTTAAATTTTGATGGATTTTTTCTGTAATAATTGTAACTGGAAGTGAACTGCTTAGAATCCACTTTATGTATTTTAAGTACAATATCCATTTCACGCTGAAGCAATGAGTCTTTTTTGGCAAGGGAATCTTTCAGCTGATAGGACTCAACATATCCTTCGGCGAGAGCAACATCGAAAAGAATATCTGCCATTTTATTTTGATCAATTGCAGGAGTGGCCGAATCAGTTGAACACGAAAGCATGATAAAGCTTACCCCTATAAAAGAAAAAATAAATTTATATTTCATTTCAGTTCTTGCCTGTATTTATTTGCATTGCTGATGTCTATTTTACTGCAGAGGTCGATTACCCGTGCTTTATCCTGTACGTTTGCTTTCTTGAATACACGTATGATTTCATCTGATTTTCCTTGAAAGAAAAACGGAAGTACCATAAGGTTGGGAGTTTCCGAGTTGAGTGTGTTCATCATGTTGAGCGAGTTCAATACTTGCTCTCGAGCATCACCTTCGTTTTCAGTTAACTTATCCATACCTTGTCTGTAGTAGGTATACACAGCATCGTGAACCAGTGCATACCGACTGTTTTGCATATTTTCGGAAAGCCAATACCGGTTGCGTTGCCCATCAAAAGGTTTCCATCCAGATATATTTCTTCCTTCAGGAGATGTGTTCACAATAAGATTTGCTTTTTGAAAATACGAATCTCCTCCCCTCGGAGAAAAAGAATCGTAATCCAGTCCCATGATGATGTTTACGTAATAAGCAAACAATGCCGAGAGATTAGCTGCCAAAGGCTCAGTACCCGCAACTCTGTTTTCATTGAACTCGATGGGCTGAAATTCTACGTATCGAAAAACGACATCGTTGTCAATAAAGTTGATTAGAGGGGAAATATAATTTGTATTGTAAACGGGCCTTGCGGCTTGTACCGTAAGGGTTCCTTTGTAAACATTTGGCTCTACAACGGATTGGAGATTGAGTAAAAAGCTACATTCAATTTTTTCATTGGGCTCAAAAACATCGCTTGTCCATTTTCTTTTGTTCAAAAAATTGACAAGTGAAGTCTGCAGTGTTTGAAATACTTTTCGATCGACGGTAGTGCCAATCTGTGCATAGACAACATTAACTTTTGCATTGAGTTCTTGTGCCTTTACTGAAGATAAAAACTCGGCTAAAATAAGAATACCTATGAATAGAAAGTTTCTCAGATTCATACAACTAAGTTAACTATAAATTTTACGTTGTAGGTTTGGCAAAAAAAAAGCGATGCATGCGCATCGCCTTGTATGGAATAATGTGAATGAAACTAGCGAAAAAGGTCCTCTTCGTTTTTACGGAAATAGATTTTGTCTTCCATAAACTCTTGGGTTGCCAAAAGAGCCGGATTTGGCATTTTCTCGTAAGCCTTTGAAATTTCAATTTGCTCTTTGTTTTCGTGAATTTCTTCTAAGCTATCGGTATGGCTTGCAAACTCTTCAAGCTTATTATGAAGTTCTTCCTTGATAGCAATATTGATTTGAGATGCTCTTTTACCGATGATAGAGATAGATTGATAAAGATTACCGGTTTTAGCCTTGATTTCATTCAAATCCTTGGTTTCTGCCACGTTGGTAAGGCTATTTCCCAGTTGTCTGCGTAGTCTGCTCATTTTTTAATGTATTGATGTTGTTCTTTGACAAAGTTAAGTAACGTTCTGCTTCTTTGAGCAAATTACTTTCAGGGAATCGATCCTGAAAATCTTCAACTTCTTGAATTACTTTGGTATAACGCTCCTCCTGTTTTTCAGTAACACTCATGGTTGCATAACGGTAGTATGCCTTGATTGCCATGAGTTTATACTCATCGCTTTTGGGAGAATCGGGGTAATTATTGATGAGGGTAGTATACGCTAATGCCGCTGCCCTGAACTGGCCTACATTGAAGTACAATTGAGCAGAAAGATACTCTTTCACTTCTAGCTTAGCCTGACAGGTTGTAATAATTTGCTCGGCCTCTTTGGATCTAGGGGATTCTGGGTGCGTATTCATGAATACCTGAAACATTCCAATTGCCTTTTGGGTATTGGACTGCTCAAGTTCGGGTTTTGGGGATTGTTTATAAAAGCAATAGGCTTGAATATATTCTACTTCTTCTGCACGGTTGCTGTTCGCAAAAATCTCCAAATATCCTTTGAAAAGGTTTTCAGCCGTTAAGTAATCTTTTAGATTGTAATGCGAATAGGCGAATTTGTAATAGAGGTCTTCGTGTTGAGCCGTGCCTTTGAATACAGGAAAAAGCTCTTCGTAGAGAACCTGTGACTGCCGGTACTGCTTTTTTTCAAAGTAGGTATTGGCCATTTTGAGCTTATACTCATAGTCTTTGCTTTTCAGCACTTTCCCGAATTTGGAACAGCTAGCTAAGAGCATTAGAGACAGTAAACAAAGTGCTAATGGGGACTTCATAATTGGTCGGCAAAGTTAAGCTTTTGCAGCAAATGTGAAGATAATAAGCTGCGTCTATGAGATCGGTTAAACAAGTCATAAAAAATGCCCTTCGGAGTTCCGAAGGGCATATGTATGAAACAACTTGAAGTGTTTATTTCTTAGAGCGAAGGTTTGGGTGAGGAGCAGGCACGTTATTGGGTGCATCAATCACTTCTCCTGTAGCACTGAAATCAACTGTATTTACATCTCCGTCTGCTTGGCCATATTTATTGATCAAGCGATCAGCAGCGATACCCTGCTTCTCGGTGAGGTAAGAAATAACAGCATTTACACGATCCCAGCTCAACTGTTGGCTTGCTTTTGAAGCTTCAGCATATCCTGTTATGAACATCTTACATGCAGGGTTATTCTTCAGACGATCTGAAGTTGCTGCCAATAGTCCTTCTGCTTCCTTAGAAAGTTTTGCAGAACCCTTAGCAAATGACACGCTAGGAACATTTCCCATTTGGCAAATAGGTGCAGCTGGAGGTGCTATGTTTTTGCAGCACTCGGGTTCTGGACATTTACCAACACCATTTGCATCTACTGGTTGGCACTCTGTTGGAGTAATCAATTGCTTGTCCTTGTAATCAGGAACACCATCACCATCGGTATCTCTGCTAACACCACGTGTGTCTACTGGGGCACCAGCTGGGGTATTGGGTTCTAGATCAAATTGATCGGTAACGCCATCTCCATCGGTATCATCCAAAACAACTTTTGGCATTTTCATTCTTTTGGGCGAGTTCAATTCACCGTATGAGAATTCCAATGGATTTTTCCAATATAAAGGCTCTACTGATTTAGTCTTTTTTTGTGCGAAGGTGTCTATTCCGGCGAAGAGAAATGCTCCCAGGAAAAGAACCGTAATTAATTTATTCAGCTTCATATTTCAAAGATTTGATTGAATTAAAAATGAATTAGAAAATATTGATGTTCAATCCTACAGAAAGGAAGTTGAAAGTATCGTAGTGGCCTGTTTGAACAGCGTCTCCGATAGGAGCAGCAGCCCAACGTTGACCATCCAGAAGATCGTCTTTAACAAAAGTCACTCTATTTTCGAATGCAAGATTCACTTTCTTTGAAATCTTGAATGCTGCACCCATTCCAAAAGTTGCAGAAACTCTGGCATTCTGACCTAAGAACTTTGTAGTATAGGTAGAATTCATATCACCTGGTGTCTCATACGTTCCATCCAACAAAGCTTTGATTTGATCCTTTGTTTCTGTTCTTGTTTTCCAAGTACCATTGGCTATACTGTTGAAATTATAACGAGCACCTGAAGCATTCTTTGCATCAATGTTCGTTTCATATAAAGTCATACCAATACCAATGATGCTATAAAGCCCGAACTTAGGCTCTGCTTTGTGGAAACGGATGTTACTCAAATTGAATAAAGCTTGTAATCCGATATCAGACATTCTTGTTTTATAGTTATAAAACACCTTATCTGTTCCACCGGTAACGTTTCCAAATCCGTCTTTCTTCCAACCGGTATATCCATTGTCTCTCCAAGCTGAGTTACTCATGTAGTTATATGACTCTTTCCAGGTAAGTCCAGTTGCTGTTCCTGTAAAGAACTCACCACGAAGTGATACGATATATCCAATGGATTTACGCATGTGGATTCCCAATCCAAAATTGGGGAAAACCGAATTTACATCACCGCTTACATTGGGTGAACCTACTTTGAAACCCACTTCCCATTGGCTTCTTGGTTTAGCTGGGAAAGCATACTGGTTGTTTAAAAACTCATTATGCTGAGCCATCCGAGAAGCTGGAATTAAGGAAGAATCCTTCCAATCGTACCCACCGGATGTGGAAACCTGAGCTTGAGTAGTCATAACCAGGGTCAAGAGACCAAGGAAAAGAGAGTACTTTTTACTTGCCATAAGATTGTTTGTTAGTTTAATAGATTTTTGTACACAGGACTAAAATCCTTCGGACAAATTTAATGATAAAGTTTTAATTTTCAAACAACTAACGCAGTTTTTCCCTGAATTATTGCTGAAAATTTACTTAAACCCAGTTTTTCTTGGCTTCATCGGATGAAGAATGGTGGTCCGCTGCATGTATTAGTGATTCAAATTGAACAAATTATCCATAATTTTGCCCTTCTACAATGATCCCCCCCCAACTGGTCATAAAAAAAGAGCTGGAGCACTACGAAACGCTCTTTAGAGAGGCGGTTAAGAGCAACACGCCCTTGTTGGATCGGATTTTGAAGTACGTAGTG
>JAULVY010000089.1:65037-74219 GCA_032110825.1 Chitinophagaceae bacterium
CGGGGCAAGCAGTTGAGGCCCACTTTTGTCCTCCTTTCAGCCAAAATAACAGGAGAAATCAATGAAACCTCCTACCGAGCGGCCGCTTTGGTAGAACTTTTGCATACAGCAACTCTTGTGCATGATGATGTGGTAGATGATGCTGCCGAACGAAGAGGCTTTTTTTCAGTTTATGCCCTATGGAAGAACAAAGCCTCTGTTTTAGTGGGCGACTACCTCTTGGCAAAAGGTCTTTTGCTTTCACTTGAAAATAAAGACTTTAGAATATTGGAGTTGCTTTCAGACGCTGTTAAACGCATGAGTGAGGGCGAACTGCTGCAACTTGAAAAGTCGAGGTTGCTAAATATCAAAGAAGAAGATTATTTCAGTATCATCAAAAATAAAACAGCTTCCTTATTGGCTTCAGCTTGTGCTTGCGGGGCATATGCAGCGGGTGGAAGTGAAATGCAGGTGGAGCAGATGAAACAATTTGGTGAATATACCGGTATAGCATTTCAAATCAAAGATGACTTATTTGACTACGGCACTGAAAATATTGGTAAGCCCACAGGAAATGATATCCGCGAGAAAAAACTCACATTGCCTTTGATTTATACGTTGGAAAATGCCAATCGGACCGTCAAAAGAGAATTAACTTACATCTTGAAAAATAAAAACACCAGTTCCAAGGATGTGAAAAGGGTAATTGAGTGTGTAAACGAAAGCGGAGGCATTCGTTACGCACAGGAACAAATGGAATTTTACCGATCAAGCGCTTTGGATATTCTTGAATCTTTCCCGGATTCAGAAGGAAAACAAGCGATGATTGAACTGGTTAAGTACACAACAGAGCGAAAAAAATAAAATGCCATCTGCCATAAAGCGTTGGAAGGTTTTAGAACATTCCGACAGCGTAACCGAATCTTTACAATCGCAACTTAAAATTCATCCCCTCCTTTGTCGTTTGTTAACGCAGAGGGGGATTGTAAATTTTGAAGATGCAAAGCAGTTTTTTCGCCCAGAATTATCTGCCCTTCATGATCCTTTCTTGATGAAAGATATGGACAAAGCCACTGAGCGAATTTTATCTGCCATCAAAAACAAAGAAAAGATATTGGTCTTTGGAGACTATGATGTTGATGGCACTTCTTCGGTTGCCATTGTATATGATTTTCTTTCTAAAATTTATGGGTTCTCGAACATCGACTATTATATCCCGAACCGATACAAAGAGGGATATGGGCTTTCCAAACTTGGAATTGAATACGCGGAAAAAGGTGGGTTTAGTCTGCTGATAACACTGGATTGCGGAATCAAAAGTGTTGAATTAATTGAGTCGTGTAATGAAAAGGGAATTGATGTCATTGTTTGCGACCACCATTTACCCGGACCTGTATTACCCAAAGCTCATGCAATTCTAAACGCCAAGCAACCCGATTGCCCCTACCCTTATAAAGAATTATGCGGTTGTGGTGTTGGATTTAAATTGATTCAAGCTCTCTCCAGTAAACTGAATTTGCCAGAAAAAATGTATTTGCCTTACTTGGAATTGGTTGCAACGGCAATAGCCTCAGATATTGTCCCCATCACGGGAGAGAATCGCGTGATGGCGCACTTTGGATTGAAGCAAGTCAACTCAAATCCTTCAACTGGCATCAAAGCACTTATCGATTTAAGTGGAACAGGCACGTCTATAAACATTAGCAGTCTCTCCTATTTGATTGGGCCGCGTATTAATGCAGCAGGCAGAATGGACGACGCAAAAAAAGCAGTTGCCTTATTTATTGAAAAGGATCCCGCAAAGGCAATTGAGTTAGCAAACCAACTTCAACTCGATAACCTTTCGAGAAGAGAGGCCGATGCTTCCATCACAGAAGAAGCCATACTGATGATGGACGAAGACATACTGTTTGCATCACAAAAATCAACCGTTGTTTACAACCCCCTTTGGCACAAAGGGGTGATCGGAATTGTTGCCAGCAGGCTAATCGACAAAGCCTATCGACCAACGATTGTATTAACAAAAAGTGGGGAATTCCTTACTGGAAGTGCCCGGAGCATACCCGGGTTTAATATTCACGATGCATTGGAAAAATGCCAGGATTTGCTCGTGAGTTTTGGTGGACATTATTTTGCAGCAGGACTTACGTTGAAAGAAGAAAAATTTGATGAATTTAAAAAGCGATTTGAAGAAGTTTCACAAGCTTGTATTTCACCGGAAATGATGCATCCAGAAATAACCATTGATGCTTCGCTTGATTTGGCCGATTGCACAGATTCTTTTTTCAACATACTCAGTCAAATGGAGCCATTTGGACCTGAAAATTTAAAACCTGTATTCTTGATTAAGGGAGTGATGAATACAGGAACTCGAATTGTGAAAGAAGAACATGTGCGTTTTGAAGTTTCGAATGGAAATCATTCCATAACCGGAATATCATTTAAGTCGGCAGAAAAATTCAAATCCATTTTCACTGCTTCTCATTTTGATTTGGTTTGCACGTTAGAAGAAAATTATTATCGAGATAAACGTTCTCTGCAACTGAAAGTACTCGACTTTGAGGAAGCAGGAAAAAAAGAGGCCGTATAAACGGCCTCCTATTTATTGAGTTTTTTCGCTTGGCGATCCATTCATTATTTCAACACTCCGATCGATGAAGGCAGTCAACTGACTCCCTTTGAGCAACCCTTGTGAAAGCAAGGCCAGATCTGCTAAATTTCGAATTTGCTTTCCCTGAAGTTCTTTGTCTTTTGATTTTAAAATAGGTCCATAAATGGGATGATTACCATTTACGGATAAGGTTACTTCATCGGGCATACTCGCATAAAAACTTCCCATAGGTCCACTCATGGAAGCCATATCTTTCATTCTACGCATGAATTCTGGACGTGTTGCGATAACCGGCGGAGCATCAGCACTCAAGCCTTTTACTTCCACGGTTACTGTTAGGTTATCAGGCTTTATTTCAAATAACTCTTTTAATTTTTCTTCCTCTTTTTTGCTGAGTATGGTTTTGCTTTCTTCTTGCTTATCAATTAGGTTATCGGTAATATCTGAGTCAACCCGTGTAAATTGAATATTCTCCCACTTGGATTCAATTTGGCCAATGAAAGAAGCATCCACCAATGTATCCATTTTCACTACTTTATAGCCCTTGCCTTGTGCTGCTTTTATAAAACTATCTTGTTGCACTGGATCTGTAGTGTATAGGATCACCAGTTTGCCATCTTTGTTTTGCTGCAACCCTTCAGCGGCGTTTCGGTATTCGTCTAATGTATAAAATTGAGAAGAGTCAGCATCCTGCATGATGTGAAACTTATCTGCCTTTTCTCTGAATTTTTCATCGGTAATCATTCCGTATTTCACAAAGAGACCGAGACTTTCCCATTTGTCTTCAAACTCTTTGCGCTCGTTTCTGAATATCTCATCTAATTTGTCAGCAACCTTTTTCGTGATGTGGTTGTTGATTTTTTTCACGTTGGGATCTCCCTGCAAATAACTTCTGCTCACATTGAGTGGAATATCTGGAGAGTCGATTACCCCTTGGAGCAACATCAAAAATTCAGGTACGATATCTTTTACTTCATCGGTTACAAAAACCTGATTCGAGTACAGTTGAATTTTATCTTTTTGAATCTCATAGGACTGTTTGATTTTGGGAAAATACAAGATACCTGTAAGGGTAAAGGGATAATCTACATTCAAATGAATCCAAAACAAAGGAGTTTCGTTAAACGGATAGAGTGTTTTATAAAATTCTTCGTACTCTTTCTTTTCCAGTTCGGCAGGCTTTTTCACCCATGCCGGATCGGTTGTGTTTATTTGTTTTTCTTCAAAGAAAATGGGGACAGGCAAAAATTTGCAGAACTTTTCGAGAATGGATTTAACCCGAAATGAATCTAAAAATTCCTCACTTTCGGTATTCACGTGAAGGGTGATAGATGTTCCTCTTTCTAATTTCTCGCAAGGCGTTAATGTAAACTCTGGGCTACCATCGCATTCCCATTCAACAGCTTCACTGTTTTCTTTATAAGAAAGCGTTTTAAGCATAACTTTTTCACTGATCATAAAGGCACTGTAAAAACCGAGTCCAAAATGTCCAATGATATTGGCCTCGTTTTGGCCCTTGTATTTAGCCAAGAACTCTTCGGCGCTAGAAAAAGCCACTTGGTTGATGTATTTGTCAACTTCTTCTGCCGTCATCCCTATACCGCGATCGGATATGGTGAGGGTTTTGGCTTCTTTATCCAGAACCACATCAATTCTCAATTCACCCAATTCACCTTTGGCTTCACCTGATCCGGAGAGTGTTTTTAATTTTTGGGTGGCGTCTACAGCGTTTGCGATCAATTCACGCAGGAAAATGTCGTGGTCGCTGTATAAAAACTTCTTAATGATGGGAAAAATGTTCTCTGTTTGAACACGAATTTGACCTTTTTGCATGCTAATCGAGTTTTATGTCAAAGATCAAACCGAATGCCAGAGGCAATTTGTGACAGGCTGTCATTTGTGTAGGAGAAAAAGCCGTCAATAATTCGGCCAGATTCAGGTAAAAAAGTGTGGAAAATTGAGGGAAAACGCTACCTTTGCACCCCACAATTAAAACAAAATTCAGGGTTTATGCAAAATTATGAATTGATGGTGATTTTTACCCCTGTTCTGAGTGAAGACGAATTTAAGTCGACTCAGAAAAAATATGTCGAGTTCATCACTTCTCAAGGTGGTGCACTTGTTCATAGCAACCCCTGGGGGTTGAAATCACTGGCCTACCCCGTCCAGAAAAAGACCACAGGTATTTACTGGGTTATGGAATATGTAGCGCCATCCGACATGAATGAAAAGCTGAAGATTCAGCTCCTGCGTGATGAGCAGGTCCTCCGTCACGTTGTAATCAAACTCGATAAATACGCCGTCGAGTACAACAAGAAAAAGAGAAGTGGTGTACCAACAGGAACTGAAAAAGCAGTGGAGGGTTAATATCATGGCAAAAGCAAATGAAATTAAATACCTAACGGCCATTAAGACCGAAAAGCCAAAGAAGAAATTCTGTCGCTTTAAGAAATATGGTATTCGTTACATCGACTACAAAGACGCTGAATTTTTGAAGAAGTTTTTGAATGAGCAGGGCAAGATGTTGCCACGCCGCATTACCGGAAATTCGTTGAAGTATCAGCGCAAGGTTTCTGAAGCAATCAAGCGTGCCCGTCAGATGGCCTTGTTGCCTTATGTAACGGATTTGTTGAAGTAGATCCTTCAACCTAATCACCCATTGGTGAGACAGTCCCGGCATTCGGGATTGGAGTTGGTAAACTTTAAAAATAAAAAGTATGCAAGTAATTTTAATTCAAGACGTGAATAACCTGGGCGGTGCCAATGAAGTGGTGACTGTTAAAAATGGGTATGCACGCAATTTCCTTATTCCTCAAAAGGTGGCAATTGAAGCATCTCCATCCAATCTCAAGCAGTTGGAAGAGCGCTTGAAACAGATTCGCAAGAAAGAGGAAAAAATGCTCGCTGAGGTGAACAAAGTAATAGCTGCTTTGCAAGAGGGATCTATTAAAATTGGAGCCAAGACGGGCACAAGTGGTAAAATCTTTGGAAGCGTTACAACGGTGCAGATTGCAAAGGCTGTCCGTGAGCAAAAAGGATACGAAATCGATCGCCGTAAAATTCATTTGGTTGACGAGATCAAAGAATTGGGAACATACAAAGCCAAAATTGATTTTGGAAACGGGCACGAAACCGAAATCAGTTTGGAAATTACGGCTGAGTAATACCAAGCTAAATTAAATTTGCAAGCCTCCCCAACTGGGAGGCTTTTTTTTGGAATGATCTTTGAGTAGGAATTCAGGGAAATAATTCTTCACTTTACACCATGATTTTTTCAAAGAACAATTGCATGCGGTGTGTATTTCTTTTGATTGTTCTGCAATTCAGTTTTCAAAGGGCGTTGAGTCAGTTTGCTTTGCACCAAGAAAGCTTTTTTGACTTGCACCTTCAAACAGAGTTATTAGAGAAGGTAGAAAAGAGATATGCCGGCATGTTGCAGCAGATGGGAAATTGGACAAAATTGAGTTCAATAAAAAAACCCATTCGTTTAGGGGATAGCTCCGTGTTCGTTGAACAGTTGAGAAAGCGACTATTTGAGTCTGGGGATATGGATAAGAGCGAAGGAATTGTATTTGACCGACATGTAGAAGATGGAGTTAAAAGTTTTCAGCACCGACACGGATTGATTGAAGATGGAGTGTTGGGTAAGCAAACGCTTCAGGAGTTGAACGTTAGTTTAGAGAAACGATACAAACAGATTGTGGTTAATCTGGAACGAAGTAAAAAGTATCAATCGGGGAAAGGAACTCCCCATGTTGTTATAAATATTCCTGATTTCAAACTCTATGCACATTTAGAAAATTCATTTTATTCAAGCAAAGTAGTTGTAGGTAAAGAAACAAATACAACGGTGGTATTCAACAGTGAAATTCGTCAGGTTGTGTTTGCCCCTTACTGGAACGTGCCTGAAAGCATTATGAAAAAAGAAGTTTTACCCATGGTTGCGCGGGACCCGAATTACTTGGAGAAAAACGAAATGGAGTGGTTTGACGGGAAGATCAGGCAAAAGCCAGGCGAGTTGAATGCACTGGGAAAGGTTAAATTTTTATTCCCCAATCCGTACAACATATATCTTCATGACACTCCTTCAAAATCTCTTTTCAAGGAAAGCAAGAGGACGTTTAGTCACGGTTGCATCCGTTTAGAAGATCCCAGAAAAATGGCTATTTTTTTATTGAAGGATAGAGAGGGATGGTCGGAACAAGCTGTGGATGAAGCACTTGCAAATAAAACAGAAAAAGTGGTTAACCTAAAAAATCCGATTCATATTCATATTGTCTATTTAACTGCCTATGTTATGGGCGACGGTGAGCTCCATTTCAATAGGGATATTTACAAAAGGGACTAGGTAGGTAACCATTTAAAATAGACGTTTTAGTGAACTTTTCATAGATTGTGTTGTTCTCAACCAGACTAAACCGTTCAACATGAACATTTTCGTAGGAAATATCAATTACAAATTAACCAATGAGGGATTAGAGCAATTGTTTGCCCCCCATGGGCAAGTGACATCAGCCAGAATTATTATGGATCGTGCTTCCGGAAGAAGTAAGGGATTTGGGTTCGTAGAAATGCCCAATGACGATGAAGCCAGGAATGCCATTGCTGCATTGCATGAAACTGAGGTGATGGAGAGAAAGTTAATTGCCAGCGAAGCAAGACCCAGTCAGAAGGGTTAGCTGAGTCAGTTTGATAAGATTCTCCCTTTGGAGGACAAACCAAAACTAGTATGTACATAGGGGCAGGCGCCCCTATTTTATTTTACGTTCTGCTTAAAATAGGCATTGCACGTATCGGCAAGAGATCCATCGGGTGTTTGGTATATAAAAAAAACACCGATGTTGTTTTTCCCTTCTAGCCATTTCCATGTCTTTTCGATTCCCATAACCATAAATGCATTATCCAATGCATCTGCATAGGCAGCATGATCCGCAAGTACAGAAACCCCAAGAATGGAATTTTCAAGGGGCGCTCCGGTTTGGGGGCTGATGATATGACTTCTCGGTTGGTTTTGGATGTTGACAGATTTGCTGAATTTACCCGAGGTCGTGATCGCTTGATTGCATAGAACAAGATTGGGTTGGATTAAGTCGCCCGAAACCGAACTACTTGATGAACTTACCGACACAGTCCAGCATTCATTTTTAAGGTTCTTTCCCTGTGCAATAATTTCCCCTCCCAGTTCGATCAGGTAATTCTCAATACCTCTCATTTTGAAAAAAGACGATATGAAATCGACAGAGTAGCCTTGAGCCATGCCATCGCAATCAATCTGAACCTTTTTATTTTTTTTAATCAAGTAGATACCTTCAAAATAAACTTGTTTGGGGCCTGTCCGCTTAAGTGCTTTTTTTATTTTTTGTTTGGAGGGTTTGGTAGTATGGCTTTTGTTCTGAAAACCCCAAGCGTATGAGATGGGTTTGAGTGTGAAGTCAAAAGCCTGATTGGTTTCATGGGAAATCTGCTGTGAAAACTGAACAACCTGTTTGAGGTGATGGTCGAATTCTATTTTAGAAGGATTGCGATTGAATTTAGATATCAATGAGTTTGGGTTATAAAGGGAAAGAGATGCATCAATTTCCTGAAGCAGAGAATCAATTTCAAATTTGGTAACTACTGAGGAAGGAGAAATGTATTTTATGGAATAGGTAGTGCCCTGGGCTTTCCCATTGATTTCGAAGAGTTTGTTGTATGGAGTGTTGGAGTATGCTTCTAAGAATAGGCAAAGAAGAAAGGAAGAGATCCAGGTAACGATGGAATGTAGAATTGGGAACACACTTAAAATTAAATCGCGAAAAGGTATGGACAAAAAAAAGCCCTGATCTTGTGGATCAGGGCTTAATAAATATGGCACCTACCTACTCTCCCGGAAAAAATCCAGTACCATTGGCCATGAGGGGCTTAACTGCTCTGTTCGGTATGGGAAGAGGTGAACACCCTCGGCAAAAGCACCATAAGAAGATATCCCGAAAATCTTCGGGAACAATAATGTCATATTGGGAGTTGTAAACGGAGTAATATAAAAAAAATTAAAGCTTACGGGCAATTAGTACTACTCGGCTTTACTGTTACCAGTTTTACACCTATAGCCTATCAACGTCATAGTCTTTGACGACCCTTAAAAGGAAACTCATCTTAAGGAAGGTTTCACGCTTAGATGCTTTCAGCGTTTATCCTGTCTGTACGTAGCTACTCGGCAGTGCTCCTGGCGGAACAACCGATACACCAGCGGTACATACGACCCGGTCCTCTCGTACTAAGGTCATGTCCTTTCAATTTCCTAGCGCCCACCACAGATAGGGACCGAACTGTCTTGCGACGTTCTGAACCCAGTTCACGTGCCACTTTAATCGGCGAACAGCCGAACCCTTGGGACCTTCTCCAGCCCCAGGATGTGACGAACCGACATCGAGGTGCCAAACCTCCCCGTCGATATGAGCTCTTGGGGGAGATCAGCCTGTTATCCCCGGAGTACCTTTTATCCTTTGAGCGACAGCCCTTCCATACAGAACTGCCGGATCACTTTAGCCTGCTTTCGCACCTGCTCGGCGTGTTTGCCTCACAGTCAAGCACCCTTATACTAATGCGCTCT
>JAULVY010000090.1:0-20604 GCA_032110825.1 Chitinophagaceae bacterium
TCTAAACAGTCGCCTCATGAAGGATCTCAAACAAAACTGGATCATCTATGCCATTGTCATCGGAACCTTACTGATGATTACAGCTGAAATCATCGATGCCGTCAATACTCCCAATAAACCAATCCCTTCCATCCCCAATGCAAGTTGGTCGGCACCTTCTCTCTATTTAGATAGGGAGCTCAAAGGAAAAGAAAGGGAGTTGATCATATACGGAGAAGAACTCATTGCCAATACTGCTGTCTACTTGGGTCCGCATGGATCCGTTGCACAAATCACCAACGGAATGAACTGCCAGAACTGCCACCTCAACGCAGGAAGAAAATCATGGGGGAATAACTACGGCGCCGTAGCACCTACTTATCCTAAATTTCGAGATAGAAGCGGCTCAATCGAAACCATCTACAAACGCGTTAGCGATTGCATGGAAAGAAGCCTCAACGGAAAAGCACTCGATAGCAACTCGCGAGAAATGCAAGCCATGATGGCCTATATCCAATGGGTGGGACATGAAGTACCCAAAGACAGTATACCGAAAGGTGCAGGAATTGCGCCTCCAAAATATTTAGACCGCGCAGCAAGTCCCGCTAACGGTCAACTGGTATACACAGCCAAATGCCAATCCTGCCACGGTGCCAATGGCGAAGGCCAACTTGCAGCCAACGGAAATACCTATACCTATCCTCCACTGTGGGGACCCAACAGCTACAACTCGGGAGCAGGATTATTCCGCCTTTCCCGTTTTGCAGGTTACGTTCGCGACAACATGCCCTATCTGCAAGCCTCACACGATGCACCTGCATTGAGCGATGAAGAATCTTGGGATGTTGCAGCATTTGTGAATTCACAACCGCGACCATCCAAAGACTTGAGTAAAGATTGGCCTAATATTGCCAAAAAACCTGTCGATCATCCTTTTGGTCCCTATGCCGACGGATTCTCAGAAACACAACACAAATACGGCCCCTTTCCTCCTATTATCGAAGCCAGAAAAAATCAATCCAAATGAGTCATATCAACAATTGCTCTTGCCATTCCTGCGAACAAAAACGAATTACAGATACAGAGAAAGAATTGCATGTTCAACTCTCTGAAAACAGCAGAAGAGAATTTCTAAGAAGCTCTACCCGATTGGGTTTGGGATTAGGCATTGGAGGAGGACTCGTTGCTCCTATGGCAGCATCGGCCCTTAACAACGATGATGCTTCCTACAAAGCGAAGTCGATGGAAAATAATAAAGCAGTCATCGATGGAAAAGCAACCAAGCTCACCTTGTTGCATACAGCCGATATTCATTCTCAGTTGATGGCACACGATGAGTTTTTTGTAGAGAACGGGAAGTCCGTTTTTAAAAAACGAGGTGGCTTTGCATCATTAAAAACCATGATCAACACACTTCGCAATACCAACCGCAGCAATACACTGGTGATTGATGGCGGAGATTGCTTTCAAGGTGGAGGTGTTGCATCATTGAGTGAAGGAAGAGCGATCGTTCCCTTGATGAATAACATCGGCTACGACATCATGCTGCCCGGAAACTGGGAAGTAGCCTATGGAAAAGAAATGATGATGAAAGACATGTTTGGCTACAACGGAGTAAAAGTATGTGCCAACATGTTTCACGATACACAAGATGAATTCAAAGGCGATTTGATTTTCCCTCCTTACTTCATCAAAAATATTGCTGGAATAAAAATCGGATTCATCGGATACAACGATCCGCTTACACCCAAGCGTCAATCTCCTGCGTATAGCTACGGGATAAAATTCACGCAGCCGGAATTGAATGTTACCAAATACATCAAGATACTACGGGAGTACGAAAAATGCGATATGGTTTTTCTACTCACACACATGGGATTGGCGCAGCAAGTGGGCTTGGCCAATATGCCTCAGGTACAAGGTGTTGATTATATTTTAGGTGCCGACACCCACGAGCGTGTGAGAACTCCCATCAACGGGAAATATACCAAGGTTACCGAGCCGGGAGCATTTGGTTCGTTTATTGCTAAGCTCGATATCGTAGTGGAAAATGGAATCGTGAAAGACCATACGTATCAATTGTTAGATGTGGATCCGGTAAAATATCCTGCAGATGAAGAGATGAAGCAATTGGTAAACAAAGCAAGAGAACCATATGCAAAAGAATTGAATCGAGTAATTGGAAAAACGAAAGCGCCTTTGATGCGCTATTATGTGATTGAAACACCGATGGATAATTTTATTACCGATGCCATCATGTGGAAATTCAAACCCGATATAGCTCTTAGCAACGGTTTCCGTTTTTGTCCCCCGTTGGTTCCCGATCCAAAAACAGGAGAAGCAAACATCACCGTAGATTATTTGTGGAGCATGTTGCCGGTGGATAGCGAAGCAAAGCGAGGAACCATCACCGGTAAGCAATTATGGGATTGGATGGAAAAAGAATTGCAGAATGCATTTGCCAAAGATCCTGCAAAGCGTTTTGGCGGTTGGGTTGTACGCTTCAAAGGAATGGAAGTAAATTTTACCATTGGAAATGAATTAGGTAAACGCGTCAACTATATCAAGATTGGAACTGAACCGATCAACATGCAGAAAGAATACACGTTTGTAGCCTGTGAACGCGAAGGAGATCCGGATACAACCATTTGTAGAGTTGAAAACGTAAAAGCCCCGATACGCTTAGGTTTCAATTTGCATACGGTGGTTGAAGAATACCTGAAAGAGCATTCCCCCATCACCCCCAAATTGGAAGGACGATGCACAGCCACCGATGCTCCCAATACACTATTGACTCAACTAATGGGTGTTGGGTATGAGTTTAGGTAGATGAATTAGTCAACCAGTATTGATTTTTTCTGCTGATTACCCTTTTCGTCGGTAACAACAAGGTAGTAATAGGATTTATTCAATCCTTCAAGTCCGAACTGCCAATTGTTCATTCCATTAAATGCCTTTTGCGTGTAGGTTTTAACCGTACGACCAAGTGCATCGATAATGCGAATGTTTATTTTTTGTTCAGCATTAGATGTATACGCAACAGTAATGAGCTTCTTTGCAGGTATGGGATAAACCTTAAAGCCTGAAGCTTCTATTTGTCCCTCTATAGGATTGAAAGAAGATTGAATTCCAGGCGAAGTCGGAGCTGAATAGTTTGAAGTTCCATTTTCAACATAAAGGGTATAACAAGCAGTGGTATTGAATGAGCCAGACAATCCAAATACTTTTATATAATACGTTTGTTTGGTTTTGGTGCCATTATAGATTGCTACTTTAGAAGTTATGCCAGAAGATGATGCAAGAAGTGTACCCGTATTGGTAAGAATTTGTACATCATAATTTGCTGGTAGATTTGAAAGAGTTACTCGTATTTTGGTGTTATTACCCATAGCTACCTTGAAGAAATCTGCATCAGTTGCAGTTGAAATAAGCCCATTTAATGAAGTACGCAAAGGAACAGATTTAGCAGTCTTTAAGGTATTATTTGATTCGTATGAATCAATACAAGCCTGGACCGTAGTGGTAAATGTAGACTGCGAATAACTGCTGCTCCCACTCACTGATCCACAATTTGTTCGTACTCTCCACCAATATCCAGTATTAGCTGTCAACCCGGTTAAATTATAAGAAGTAGTTGTAAGTCCAGTTGCCTTTGATGTCCAGATTTCACCATTAGTCGAAATATCAACATCATAAGATAATGCACCAGTAACTGCATTCCATTTAAGTGTAGTTGAATTGGAGGTTGGTGTTCCAGAATTTAATCCTGTTGGAGCATTACAGATGATAGCTGTTGCGAATGAAGATTGCACATAAGCACCACTACCTGCATTGCAATTCACAGCAACACGCCAATCGTAGGTTGTACCAGATACCAATCCACTTAAGTCCACAATCGTTAAAGTTTGAGTTGGCAAAACTGTCCAACTTGATGTAGTGGATGCTTTATATTCAACCGTATAAGAAATTGCATCCAAAGAACCAGTCCAGCTTAATGTAGCAGAAGATAAAGTAATGCTTGAAGTGGTTAAGGCGGAAGGAATACCACAAGATGAATAGAGTGATCTCTCCCACAATCCTCTTCCATACGTACCTACTCTTAATTTTCCTCCACTGATTTGAAGTTCAACTTCGTTGATCGCAACTTGAGGGAGATTATCGGTAAGGTTGATCCAAGAAGTAAGATTTTTATTTGTGTAATACACTCCAATATTCATCCCAACATACAATCCTTCATCCGATCCATTATCAACTACAACGGATCTAGCAGACATGGCAGGCAAATTGACGGAAATATTTGTAAATGTAGAGCATGCATTGGTAGAAAAAAGAACTCTGTTTGTTGTATTATTACAAGTGATCCAGACTTTTTCCGGATTGGTAGGATGAACTGCAAATGATGTAACTGTTGATGGCGCAGTATGTACAGACCAAGTTGAACCTCCATCTTTTGTTACATAAACCGTCGTACCTGTAGATGCATAAATATAATTGGGATTGGACGGTGAAATAGCAATTATGGATAAGTTAGTTGTGATCGTTGTTCCCGATAATTTTGTCCAGCTCGTTCCAAGATCAGTTGACTTATAAACTCCATTCCAACCAACATAAAGATTGTTAGAGTTGGATTCCATTACAAGCGGAGTTACCCAGTTACCAGTAGCAGGTTCTGTAATACCTGAATAACTTGAACCGCCAGTAGTTGTTCGGTATAAACTTCCATACTGACTGGTGCCGATAATTATATTAGGATCAAGTGGACTTATTGCGCAATCCATTCCATCTGCGCCCAACCAATCAATCCAACCTGTTGATTTTAGAATACTGGAACCATTGTCCTGTGCTCCACCGGTAACAATGGCACTATTGGTTTTGGAATTGGATATTTTATAAAACTGACGAATACCCAATCCGTTAGAGAGTTCTGTCCAGTTATCGCCATAGTCTGAACTTCTGTAAATTCCACCATCGGATCCAGAATAAATAGTTGTACCTACCCATTCCAACACATGCACATCGGCATGATTATATCCAATACTATTTGGAAGTGACCATGCGGTTTCTGCTACAAAACTCGTACCTGCGTTTGTAGACTTCCAACAGATGATACCTGCAATATGAACTTCATCTGCATTTGCAGGATTTACAGTCATAGCCATATCATAAGTGGCTTGGCCTCCCGTACCTCTTCCAGTTGTTTCGTAGCCAAAATAATTAGTCCCAGAGGTTGCGCTTCCTGTTACAGTTGTTATGAAAGTATTTCCCCCATCATCCGAACGATACATTCTACCAAATTCACTCCCATTGGCTTGCACTACATAAACTCTTTCAGGATTGGCTGCACTAACACTTACCAAAGATCTTCCTGTATTGGTTATTCCTGCTGTTGACCCCACTGTCAACCAAGTTATTCCTCCATCAATAGATTTATGAAAAGCTGAACTTGAACTACCGGCTGCATACATAACCATAGTATTCCCTGGCTTAAATTCAATATCCTCGGTAGATAAACTTGATCGTTTTACCCAAGTAGAGCCTTGATCCGATGAATTCGCAATTCCGCTTGTGCCTACAACCCAAAGTTTTTGATTGTCATTTGGATCAATAAGGATTTTTCTAATACTACCTACAGCAGGTGATCGACTGATCCATGTTGTTCCACCATCTGTGCTTTTTAAAAAATTGGAGCTGTTATTTCCAGCATAGACAAGATTAGAATTTGTATTATCAACTGTTACACTCCACATGGTCATCATGGAGTTATTTTGATCTGCCAAAGGAATCCAACTACCTCCACCTGTTGTTGTTTTCCAAATACCCCCTCCAGGAGAGGTTACATAAATGATATTTTGATTACCAGGGAATACTGCAATTGATGTAATTCTTCCTACGCCTGGATTCCAAGAACTTGTTCTTGTCCATTTAGTTGGACCCATTTCAGTCCAGGCACCTGCAGTAGCCGCTGCCATGGTAGACGAAGCCTGTGAATATTGATTAGCATCGTAATCACCGGGTAAAATATATCCATCTTTATCAAGATGAAATTGTAATTCATATTTCCATCTTTCGTATTGCTTATAGCCTGTTCCACGAACACGGCCTACGATATCAAAATGCCGTTTAGCCAATGCATCGATTTCCGATAAACGAAGATCCCTTCGCTCCATCAACTCAAATATGTTTAAATCACTTTTACCTTGAGCTAAGGCATCAAAACTTACACATAGCAACAGTAAGAAAATCAGAAATTTAAAAACCCGTTTCATTTGGAATATTTTAAAGGGCTTTCTCAAGGGACAGGAATGAAAAGCCAAGAGGGCAAATATATATTATGATAGTTTTAAATACAAGAAATAACAATATCTTATCTGATAAATGATGAGTTTTACTATATTTTCCAAGTTAGAGTAAAAATCATGCTTTACATCACCGGTTTTATTATTTGCGCAGGGATCATATTTTTCGCTGGAAAAAGACTTTCTTATTATGGAGATTTGATGGCTGAGAAAACCGGTATGAGCAAGGGATGGGTTGGGCTTATTCTAATGGCCAGCGTAACTTCTCTTCCCGAACTGATGGTTGGCATAAGTTCTGCAGCTATTGTTAAATCGGCGGATCTCGCCGTGGGCGATATTTTAGGAAGTTGTGCATTCAATTTGGGAATTTTAGCATTATTGGATGCCTTTACTCCAAAACACAAACCACTTTTGGGATTAGCATCTCCAACGCACATGTTGAATGCTGGTCTCGGAATAATTCTTATCGCGATGGTTGGTATTGCAATGTACCTGCCTCATGATATTCCGGTAACACCATGGATTGCGCTTTCAAGTATACTATTCATTATTGTATACTTTATTTCCATACGTGTAATCTATTTAAATGAACAAAATCACAATAGCTTACCCAATCATGTTGATGAACATCAAGAAACTAAAAATATTACCTTAAAATCGATTATCAAGAATTATACTCTTTATGCAGGCATCATCATCGTTGCTGCTTTAGCATTGCCTTTCTTCGCAGAAAAAATTGCTGAAATGACTGGCTTGGGTAAATCATTTGTCGGTACATTTTTTCTCGCTGCATCAACATCCCTACCTGAAATTGCCGTTTCCATTACTGCAATAAAAATGGGAGCAATCGATCTTGCCGTAGGAAATCTATTGGGGAGTAATATTTTTAATATTCTCATCCTAGCCATCGACGACTTGTTTTATACAGACGGACTCATCTTAATGGATGCTTCTGAATTTCATCTGGTTTCTATTTTTAGTACAGTCATCATGACGGCCATCGTTATCATCGGCTTGAGTTATCAAGCCAAAGGAAAAAGATTTCTTATGGCTTGGGATGCTATCTTAATATTTATTGTATACTTCATCAATTTGTATATACTGTACCGTCTAACATCATGATCAAACAAAAATGGCATACGCTTGAAATAGCAGAATTGTTTAATTCAATTCAATCCAGTGTAAATGGACTTTCACAGCATGAAGTAATTGAAAGACAGCGAATACACGGATACAACAAGCTGGAAGAGAAAAAAAAGAAACCAGTTCTGTTGCTGTTTCTGGAAAAGTTTTATGATTTCATGATCATTGTATTGATCCTTGCAGCAATTATTGCAGGACTCGCAGGAGATATGACGAATGCCATCATCATCATGTTCATAGTCATTCTAAACGCTACCATTGGCTTTATTCAAGAATACAGAGCTGAAAAAGCAATGGAATCTTTAAAGAAATTATCTGCACTGCAAGTCAAAGTACTTAGAGACAACACATTGCTTGAAGTTTCTTCGGAAGAACTGGTACCGGGCGACTTGGTATGGATTGAAGCAGGAAATATTGTTCCCGCTGATATCCGTTTGATAGAAACACATCATGTTTTCATAGACGAAGCAACCATAACCGGTGAATCCATGCCGGTTCAAAAAAATCCGAATGCTCTAGCCGATGAACCCACCGCCCTTGGAGACCTATCCAACATGGCATTCAAGGGAACTTTATTAACTGGAGGAAGAGCAAAAGGTGTTGTTGTAGAAACGGGCATGCAAACAAAAATTGGAGAAATAGCAAGCATGCTTCAACGCAAAGATGCTTCAACTCCTCTTCAAAAACGCATGACGGATTTTGGAAAAAAACTTTCCTACATCATTATATTCATTTGCATTCTGCTCTACGTGATTGGCATGATTAAAGGCGAGGAACCCATAACAATGCTTTTAACCGCCATCTCCCTTGCCGTAGCAGCAATTCCAGAAGCTCTTCCTGCGTTAATCACGATTTCTCTTGCGCTTGGAGCAAAAAAATTGGTTTCCAAAAATGTATTGATCCGAAAATTAACTGCAGTTGAAACACTGGGTTCTGTTACCTATATATGTTCTGACAAAACCGGAACCCTAACACAAAATAAAATGACTGTAGTGAAAACATTTTCATACAGTTCAGAAAAAATATTCAATATAGATCTATTGGATTTAAGTATGGCTCTCAATCACGATGTATCCATAAACAGCACAGGAAACTTTATTGGAGACCCAACAGAAATTGCATTGGTAGAATTTGCAACAAAACAATTTAGTCATAATGAACTCGAAGAAATAAAATTAAAATTTCCACGAGTAGCAGAAATTCCTTTTGATTCTGTTCGTAAATGCATGACCACGATTCATCAATTTGAAAATGCGTACTTGATTATTACCAAAGGTGCTGCAGAGTCCATTGATAGAATAGTAAACAAAGCAAACTTAGAAAGCAATATTCTCACTCAGTCAGATGCCTGGGGCAATGAGGGTATGCGAACACTTGCTTATGGACACAAATTCATTGAACAACTTCCAAAAGAAATCAATCCTACAAGCATTGAAAATAACCTGGTGTATACAGGGATTGCGGGCATGATTGACCCGCCCAGAGAAGAAGTAAAAGAGGCAATTGCAGCATGTAAAACTGCAGGCATTCAAACCGTAATGATTACAGGCGACCACCCCAATACGGCCAAGACCATAGCTACCCAAATAGGTTTATTGGGTAAGGATGAATGGGTGATAACAGGAAATGAATTGAGCTCCTGGAGTGATTCTGAGTTTAGCAATTCAGTAGAAAAAATTAGAGTATACGCCCGTGTATCACCAGAACAAAAATTGAGAATTGTTCATGCACTGCAACAAAAAGATCATTTTGTATCCATGACAGGTGATGGCGTAAACGATGCCCCTTCACTTAAAGCAGCCAATATTGGAGTGGCCATGGGGATAACGGGAACAGATGTAAGTAAAGAGGTAGCACAAATGATTTTATTAGACGATAATTTCGCCAGTATCGTCAAAGGAATAAAAGAAGGCAGAAGGATTTACGACAATATCCGAAAGTTTGTAAAATACATCATGACCTGCAACAGTGCAGAAATCTGGACCTTACTCATAGCGCCATTTTTGGGTTTGCCAATCCCCTTGTTACCCATACATATCCTTTGGATCAATTTGGTAACAGACGGAATCCCAGGACTCACACTTGGCAACGAGAAAAGCGAACCCAATATCATGAACCGGCCTCCCCGAAAAACAAACGAAAGTCTTTTTTCAGGAGGGATTGGTTATCACATTATCTGGGTTGGTCTTTGCATGGCCGCTGTAACATTAAGCGTTCAGGCATGGGCCGTATCGAACAACAAAGAGAATTGGCAGACCATGGTATTTACCGTTCTTGCACTCTCACAATTAGCTCACGTTCTTTCCATCAGAAGAGAAAACAAACTTATTTTTAGCGAAAGAGGATTCTCCAACCCTTCCCTTTTACTTGGGGTTTTGCTTACATTCATCATTCAACTGGTTGTGATTTATATGCCGTGGGCAAATTCATTATTAAAAACAAAACCTCTATCCATGCAGGAGCTGCTCATTTGTATTGGGGGAGCAGCAATTGTTTTTCTCGCGGTTGAAATGGAAAAGCTTGTAAAAAAATTCTTTTTCAAAAAAGCCTAATTCTATTTTCGTATCTTTCTTTTACCATTAATTATATTCTTTATTGAATAAAACAGCATATGCCTGAAACAAATCAATTCGATGCCATCGTAGTAGGCTCCGGTATCTCAGGAGGCTGGGCCGCAAAAGAACTTTCGGAAAAGGGACTCAAAACAATTCTGATTGAAAGAGGACGAAACGTTGAACACATCAAAGATTATCAGGGAACCGAAAAAGATCCCTGGGAATTGGATTACCGTGGTGGAAAAACTCTAGAAGATAAAATCAACTCGCCCATACAAAGCAAGTGCTACGCATTTGATGAAGTATCCAAAAAGTTTTTCGTAAATGATCTTGAAAATCCATACAATCAAATCAAACCCTTTGATTGGATTCGAGGCAACCACGTGGGCGGACGATCGCTGATGTGGGGCCGCCAATGCTATCGCCTAAGCGACCTTGATTTTGAAGCCAATGCCAAAGATGGTCACGGTGTTGATTGGCCTATACGCTACAAAGACATCGCCCCTTGGTACAGCTATGTAGAAAAATTTGCAGGTATTAGCGGTTCACGTGATGGTTTGTCCATGATACCCGACGGAGAATTTCTTCCTCCCATGGAAATGAATTGTGTAGAACAAATGGTTCGCGATGTATTAAAAACAAAAATGAACAGACCAATGATTATTGGTCGCGCTGCTAACCATACTGCAAAAATCGGAACACGTGGCCCTTGTCAGTTTAGAAATAAATGTCAGCAGGGTTGCCCATTCGGCGGATACTTCTCTTCCAATTCAGCAACCATACCTGCTGCACAGGCAACTGGAAATCTTACGCTTCGCGCCAATGCTATTACGTTAGAAGTGCTATACGATAAAGATGCAAAACGCGCAACGGGAGTTCGCGTATTGGATACCGAAACAAACAAGACCGAAGAATACTATGCAAAAATTGTTTTCTTAAACGCATCTACACTCGGTACAACACATATTGTATTGAACTCCACTTCGGATGCATTTCCCAATGGACTCGGCAACAGCAGTGAACAAGTGGGTCATAACCTGATGGATCACCACTACGGTGTTGGTGCCAATGGAGATTACGATGGATTCTTAGATAAGTACACATATGGTAGAAGACCCAACGGCATTTATGTTCCCCGTTTTAGAAACCTAGATGGAGGTTCATCTGCAGGTTATGTGAGAGGATTTGGATACCAAGGTGGGGCTTCCAGAGGAAGAGCACGTTCCGGTGAAATCGGAATTGAATTGAAAGAAGCAGTTACCGAACCTGGTAACTGGTCGATGGGCTGGGGCTCTTGGGGTGAACATCTTCCATATTATGAAAATAAGGCCACACTCAATAAAGAGAAAAAAGACAAATGGGGGTTGCCAACACTCGACATCGACTGCGAGTTCAAGGAGAATGAATTGAAAATGAGAGAAGACATGAAGAACAGTGCAGCAGAAATGTTAGAGGCCGCAGGAATTAAAAATGTAACTACATACGACAATATGCCGGCCCCTGGTTTCTGTATCCACGAAATGGGAACAGCACGCATGGGTAAAGACCCAAAAAATTCTGTACTCAACAAATGGAATCAGATGCACGATGTGAAAAACGTATTCATCACCGATGGTTCATGCATGACTTCATCTGCATGCCAGAATCCATCAGTAACCTATATGGCCCTAACAGCAAGAGCTGCAGACTATGCGGTAAGTGAATTGAAGAAAATGAATTTGTAATCAAATCATCTTCACCAGCATTTAACTGCAGCGCATGACCCCTTACAAACTCAATTTAATTTCTTGTTTGGGGATTGTTATTGGCACCATCATCGGCAGTGGAATTTTTATTGTGCCTTCCATCATGATTCAAACCTTACCCTCACCAGGGTTGATTTTATTGGTTTGGATTTTTTCGGCAGCCATTTCCATCACAGGAGTTTATGTGATTGCAGGAATGGGCATGGCCTATCCCAACGCACGCGATCTATCCGATTATTATCGCGTGATGTTCCCCAAATGGATTGCCTGGATTTTTAATCAGGTTTCAGTATGGATCATCAACCCCTGCGGATCAGTAGCCATTGCATTTGTATTTGCAGAATACTTCAGTTATTTCTTTCCCATGGGTTCATTGGGAATAAAAGGTGTTGATATCGTATTGGTATTCTTGATCACCGTAATGGATGCACTCAACACCAAGACAGGCGACCGATTTCAAGTTCTGTTTACAACCGTTAAAGTAGGTGCATTGATTCTGCTGATAGGAATGTTGCTACTCCCCGGAAAAGGCAACATCTCTAATTTTCAAATGACAGGAATAACAGATTGGAATACATTAAAAATTATTGGAGCATTTTTTGCAGCAAGCACCGGCGCACTGAATGCATTAGACGGATGGTATATGGTGAGCCACGTTACCCCAGAAGTAGAAGGTGGAGTGAAAACAGTAAAAAAAGCAATGATACTTGGATTATTGATCTGCATGGCACTCTATCTGCTTACTGCATTTGCCTATCAATATATATTAACTCCCGAAGAAATGGCTTCTTCCAAATTGGTTGCCATTACCGCATTAGAGAAAGAGCTAGGAGGAATGGCACCTGCCATCATCGCCATCATGGTTCTCATTTCCACAGGTAGTTGTGTGAATGGAAATCTGATTGCCTCATCCCGTCTCATGGCCAGTGCCGCTGAACAAAAAATGTTGCCGACGATACTTGCAAAAAAATCAAAACAAAATATTCCGGTGAATGCCTTTATTGTTTTGTTTTTCTATCAATCTTTTTTAATCTTGACTGGCTCCTACGAATTGTTTTTAGAAATGTCTGTATTCTCTATATGGCTGTTCATTACCATACTGACTGCAGGATTTCTGAAAGGATTTATAAAAAACAATTGGAGCTTGGAAGGTATACGACGAGTACCTATGATTTTAGCCTGCACACTGTTGGTCGTGTTTGGCATCATTTACCTGCTTAACTTTTTCGTTTAGCTAATCAGATTTTTTTGATGCGCGACAACCACATGATAACACCTGTTATCGGAAACGTGGTCCCAAAAACACATACGATAAATCCAAGAATCTTGGTGGGTAACCCCCACAGGGATGCAATATGAATCGGCTTGAAACTTGCACGAACACGCTGTCCCAAAGGCCTGTCGCTAAATGCAACTGTTTTCAAATACTCCCCGGTATACTGATCGTAATAATGATTGTCTGTTGCATTTTCGTGCATCGCATCTCTGCGTAAAATATTTACTGCATAAACGGCGCTTGAATCTTTTGGAGGAGTGATGGTAAAAAATACGGCATTGGGCACCTTGGTATATACATCGCCAAGAATATCATCCACTCCAGCTTTCGTTAATGAATCTATCCATTGAGAACTTGGAGGCTTGATGGGATCTTTGGAAGAATTGGTGACTTTATAAATGCCATCGTTGAACCACTGGAAACTCCAGGCCAGTGCTGTAAATGCGAAAATGAATAAAAACAATACGGAATAAATCCCCAAAGCATGATGTAAATCGTGTGAAATCCTTTTCCATCCTGCACTCCATTTGATGCTCATATTTTGCTTCAGTATGGATTTGTTTTTGGGCCACCACAAAACCACTCCTGTGATCATAATGAATAAAAACAACAACGTGGCTGTTCCCATAATCAACTTACCCGTATCCCCTTTTAATAAATACCGATGCAATTGCATGATGGTATTGAAATAAGAGTCGCCATAGCTATACAACTCCACCACTTCTCCTGAATAGGGATTAACAAAGGCCGTCAATCTTTTCCCTTCTTTCCCTTCTTCTATTGGAGGTTGAGTAACCCCAATTTCTATATTACGTTTAGGATCAGAATAAATTTTTATGTTCCCGGTTTTCAATTCGGGATGTTTTGCGTTTAATGCCCCCAATACATCCGCAACGGGGAGCTGAACTTCCTTCACCTCTTTTACGAAATAGCGGTCTTTATAGAGGGATTGCTGCAATTCTTGCTCAAATACGAGGATTGACCCTGTGAAACAGGCAATCATTATGAATAAGCCGGAAGCAAGAGAAAGATAAAGATGAATCGTGCGGAAAATTGATTTCATGGTATGAAAAGGGTTATAAAAAGGACAGATCTTAAAGCTAAATGGAATTGTTTAATTAAAAAATATTTTAACTTAGAAATTAACTGAAAACCAAACCACAACTGCTTTTGTCATGAAAAAAATTGTCCCATTTTTAATGGCTACGGTCATCTTACTTCCTATAGCCGCATACTTCTTAGGAACCCCGCCAAACGAACTTCAAATCAACATCATTAAAAAAGCTGCAGTTGTTTTAGGGGTAGTAATTGGACTGACTTTTATCGTTGGACAAATCACGGGGAATAACTCTCAGGTTGATAAACTCTGGAGTATTGTTCCGGCTATTTATGCCTGGTACATGACGGGCCTAGGTGGTTGGGTCGAAAAAATGATCTTGATGTCGGTGTTGGTAAGTATTTGGGCAGCCCGACTCACCTTCAACTTTGCACGAAGAGGAGGATACAGCTGGAAATTCTGGGAAGGAGAAGAAGATTACCGATGGGAAGTGTTGCGAAAAAGACCTGGATTTAAAAATCCCATTGTTTGGATGTTGTTTAATTTAATGTTTATCTGTTTCTATCAAAATACCTTGATCTTCTTATTTACAATACCTGTTTTGTCCCCTTTGTCTTCAATTACTTCCCCCTTAACTGGAATGGATTATACCCTTGCCCTCATTTTTATAGCCTTGGTGTTGGTAGAGTTTATAGCGGATCAACAACAGTACAACTTTCAAACCGAGAAATACAGAAGAATTGAGACAGGGGAAGCAATGGGACCTTATGCAGATGGATTTATTCAAACCGGACTATGGTCCCGTATGAGACATCCTAACTATGCAGCAGAGCAGGCTATTTGGATTGTATTTTATTTGTTTAGTGTGTCCTTAACAGGAGAATGGCTGAACTGGACTATAGCCGGTTCAGTTTTATTGATCATTTTATTCAAAGGAAGCAGTGATTTTTCAGAAGAGATCTCTGCAAAGAAATATCCCAAATACAAGGAATACCAAGAAAGAGTGGGTCGCTTCATTCCAAAGTTCTGGTAATCCAAACTATCGTCAGTGCTTTGTGGATATTTGTTCTTTGTTGATTACAAGAAATAAAATCGATTGTCTATACTTTTATGTATGGCCCATCCCCATTCGTTGGTCTCTATCCCATTGGATTCCTTAAAAGTGTATGTTCTCGCTCCCTCTTTGGAAACAGCAGACGATAACATCAACTATTATTACGACTTCTCTCAAAGCATAGAAGAATATACCAAAACCTTTGGTGAATTGAATATGGATTGGCAATGGCAGCCCGTTACCATCAGCAACTACAGTTCCATCATCGATGAAATCAAAAAAGAAAAAGTGAATACAGGTAAAATTCCTGTTGTATTGAATCTATGCGATGGGGATGAAATCAATGGAACGCCTGGGATTTCTGTTGTAAAAAAATTAGAAGATTCTGATTTGATTTACACAGGATCCGAAGAATATTTTTATTCTATTACTACTTCTAAAATTCCAATGAAGAAAGCATTTGATGATGCAGGCGTTCCTACAGCCAAATGGGAAAGCATTTCATCTAAAGAGTATGCCCCCAATGGAATTTTTGAAGAACTGGGTTCACCGCTTATTCTCAAGCCTTCCGTGTCTGGTGGAAGCATGGGTGTAGGAATTAAAAACGTAGTAAACGATAAAGAAGCTCTCAAAGAGCAACTCAATAAAATGTTTGATGGCTATAGAGGCTGGGATCTTTCCATTGATGGTATTGTTGCTGAACAATTCATTCAGGGTAGAGAGTTTACAACCATGATTACCGGATCCAGTCGCTACCCTGATTTTTGTAGAGTGTACTACCCGGTTGAACGTGTATTTCACGAATCATTACCGGATCAGGAAAAGTTCTTGTCCTTTGACAGACTTTGGGAAATATACGAGGACGAAACTCCCATGCCGGGAAATGCTAACTTTTACGAATACAAAGAAGTGGATATGGCTTTAGGAGAAAAAATCAGAGCCATCAGCTTGGATGCATATAACTCTGTTCAGGGTACAGGGTATACGAGAATAGACATTCGAATGGATAATCAATCGGGTAAACTCTATGTATTGGAAGTAAATGCACAATGTGGACTCAGCGAAGATGAAGACTATACTTCAATTGGTGCTATATTAAAAGCAAACGGTACCAGCTTTAAAGAAATGATTTTGGAAATTTTACAGGACGCCTTCATCAGAAAAGGAAAGCGATGGGGTTGAAGATTTGCGTTTTACAGCCAGACTATTCCACGTCTGCAGTGGATTACCAGCACTATGATCCTCCGCGAAAATTGGACCATCTGATTTCAGATGCACATATTGAATATCTGTATTTAAATAAACTAACAACGTACAAACAACTGCTAGAATCCAAGAAAAAAGGGTTTGATATATATGTAAACCTTTGCGAGGGATATTTGGAATGGGAGATCCCATCGATTGATGTTATCCATTCATTGGATTTATTAAACCTGCCCTATACAGGTCCAACTGCATTGCTCTACGATCCACCCAAAGACCTGATGAAATATGTGGCCTACTGCGAAGGTGTGAGAACACCTGTGTTTGAAAAGGTGAATAGCAAAACCAAAATTGACGCAATTGCAGATAATCTTAAATTTCCATTGTTTGTAAAGCCGGCAAAAGCTGGAGATAGCTTGGGCATTGATCAATCTTCCTGTGTACAGAATCAAAATGAACTCAACACCAAATTAAATCTATTGCTGAACGAGTATGATGACGTGTTGGTGGAAGAATACATTACTGGCAGAGAGTTTACGGTATTGGTTGCTGCCAATCCGGATGGGAAAACATGCAGATCATTCAAGCCTGTAGAATACATCTTCCCCGAAGGGTATGCATTCAAAACCTATTCACTCAAAACATCTGAGTTGCATCCTGGAGCTAATATTCCATGCAACGATCCTCAAATAGAAGCTGAACTTAGAAAAGCTGCAGAACAAATTTTTCAATGTTTTGAAGGGAAAGGATATGCAAGAATGGACTTCAGGGTTGATGCAGAAAAGAAGATTTACTTTTTAGAAGTCAATTTCACCTGCTCTGTTTTTTATGCAGATGGCATGGAAGGATCGGCCGATTATATTTTAAAATTCGATGGAATTGGTCAGGAAGGTTTTTTAAAGCACATCATCGAAGAAGGAATAGAGCGGCACAAGAAAAAACAAAAAGCATATCAGGTAAAAGGAAACTCCATTTCAGGGTATGGAATCTATGCTAATAGAAAGATAAAAAAAGGAGAAGTGCTGTATCAGGGTGAAGAGAGAGCACATCGAATCGTGAGTTTAGCGCATGTAGAAAAAAATTGGAACGAACGTGAACAAGAAAAATTCAAACAATACGCTTATCCCTTGGGGGACGATATCTATGCGTATTGGGATAAAGAACCTTGGGAATGGTCGCCTCAAAACCACAGTTGCGATGCCAATACCAAACAGATTGGATTGAACATGGTGGCTATAAAAGATATTGAAGCAAGTGAAGAACTAACATTGGATTATGCAGATTTTTTAGACCATACGATGGAACCCTTTCAGTGCAATTGTGGAGCAAAGAATTGCAGGGGATTGATTTCCGGAACCAAATAACAGTTAAAACGAATTTCATGAAATACAGTGTTGCTATTTTTTTATTTGTTTTTTCGATTCAGGTGTATGCACAAAAAGCGTTGAAAGTTATCAGCGTAGATGAAACAAGCCGGATCGAAACGATATTGGCTTCTGATGAAATGGAAGGGAGAAGAAGTTTTACAGCGGGAATAGAAAAGGCAGGTAAATTCATTGAGTCTGAGTTTGAAAAAATAGGACTTCAAAAATGGAACAACGGGGATAGCTATCTGCAAGGATTTTCTATGATCAGGCCCAAATTGACCAAAGGAAATCTTAGATTGAACGGAAGGAGCTTGGAAAGCAAGCATGTTAATTGGGTCTCTACTCAAAAAAGCAGTTCCCTTTCTTCAACAGATGGATATGAAGTCATCAAAATCGGGAAAGGAATGAACTATGTGAATGAAGTACGAAAAGTACTATTATCGGCTAAGAACAGCATCCTGCTGGTTGATACATCACATGGGAACATGTTCAATCGATTTCCGCAGCGAGGCGGACAATGGTATCCCTATCAATCGAATGTTCTCCTTGTTCTTACACAAGAAGAAGTAAAAGAAATTTCATGGGAGGCTGAGCAGGAAATTACTGAAATGCCTTTAGCAAATGTAGTTGGAGTATTACCGGGAAAATCAAAGCCGAATGAATACGTAATATTTTCTGGTCACTATGATCATTTAGGCATCAACACAAGAAACATGAAGGATAATGACTCCATCTACAATGGTGCAAATGATGATGCAGCTGGAACAACAGCCATGATCATGTTGGCGAAGTATTTTAAGAAACTGCGCGACAATGAAAGAACCTTGGTATTTGCCGCTTTTACTGCTGAAGAAATTGGTGGCTTTGGTGCAACCTATTTTTCAAAACAATTTGATCCGGCTCAAGTTGTTGCCATGTTCAATATTGAAATGATTGGTACAGAAAGCAAATGGGGAAAGAACAGCGCTTATATAACAGGATTTGAAAAAAGCAGCATGGGAGAAATTCTCCAGAGCAATTTAAAAGAAACAGCATTCACATTTCATCCAGATCCTTATCCTACACAAAACTTATTTTATCGATCAGACAATGCAACGTTGGCCAGATTGGGTGTACCCGCACATACAATATCAACTTCAAAGATGGATAGCGAACCAAACTACCATAAAGCAAGCGATGAAGTAAAGACCTTGGATTTGCAAAATATGACCGACATTATTCGAGCTATTGCATTGAGTTCTAGGAGTATCGTAAATGGCAAGGATACCCCCACAAGAGTAGATACTAGTTTATTACGTTGAATTTCAATGATTTATAAATATTTTCTCTCTCTAATACACTATTTAGATGCTATTACGTAGTGCTTACTACGTATAAATACCGAATTTCTTAAATATGTAATGAAAATATGTGGAAAACGGGTGAATGAACTATACTTTCATTAGACCATTCAAAACCCGTTTTTATGAAACAAACATTTTTATTGCTGTTTTCAGCTGCTGCGCTTCTTACCTCTTGCGAAAAAGATGCGCTTGTATCCGAGAAAAAAGAACTAACCCTGGATTTAGAGAGTTCCATGAACTCCATGAACAACATGCAGGGCAATACCTATTATGGTGATTATGTAGAGATGGGCGAAGGACTTGCCCGTACCTATGTTAAGGCTACCCGCGATGGAAGACCCATTGCTGTTGGTGTTGAATTCAATCACGATGCCATGATGGGATATGACATGCATTCTGGTCATAACATGGAAGGAGAAGGTGATGAACATGAGCATGAATCAGGCAATACCTTTTTAATCCCCTTCCCAAGAAACATGATGGTGAATATGCCTTACAGCCACGTATCGGTTGATTGGGCAGCTGTAGGTCATGGACCCGGAGGGATTTATGACATCCCACATTTTGATGTTCACTTTTATATCGTTTCACCAGATACACAAAACAACATCATGATGGATATTGCCTATCCATCACCTTCAGGAAGTCCGTTTGATGCAAGCCCCATTCCAGCAGTACCGCAAAGCTATTTCCCCGGTCCCTTTGTCCCTATGATGGGTACACATTGGATCAGCAAAAAAGCGCCTGAGTTTAATGGCAGTAGGTTTACGCATACATTTATATATGGTACTCATGCAAATAAATTGGTTTTCTTTGAACCCATGGTAACGGTAGAAACGTTCATGAGCATGAAAGAAATTAAAACTCCCATTGAACAACCATTAGAATATCCTACAACAGGAAAATATTATGCTAAGCAATATTCTATTTCCTATGATAGAAGTAAGATGACGCATAATGTTCAAATGGACAACTTCTTCCTTCCAGAAAAAAGGAAATAATACGATTTAAAATAATTAACAAAAGGGGTCGAATTTTCGGCCCCTTTTTTTATATATCTTGAAAGAGAAATGAAAAGAATCTATTCTCTGCTGCTGGCTTTTGTTTTGATATTTAATTTGCAAACTTTGTTTGCACAAGAATTAAAGCGGATCACGAAAGCCCACTCACACAACGACTATGAGCAAAAAAGACCGTTTGATCTTGCCATGGAAAATGGATTTGGATCTATAGAAGCAGATGTCTGGCTGAAAGACAATACCCTTTGTGTGGCGCATGACGCAAAAGACATACAACTCGACAAAACATTGGAAAATCTTTATTTCAACAAACTCAATACCCTTCTCCAAAACAACAAGGGTCGGCCCTACAAAGATCAACGCGAGTTGCAACTGCTTATCGATATAAAGTCAGATGCAAAATCAACACTGGAAGCATTGATTGCTCTTCTGAATAAATACCCAAATATTAAAAAATCAAAATACATCAAAATTGTTATCAGCGGAAATCGTCCAGTTCCAGCGGAATACACTCAATACCCTTCATTCATATTTTTCGATGGAAGGCCCAATGAAACGTACGATAAA
>JAULVY010000091.1:0-4386 GCA_032110825.1 Chitinophagaceae bacterium
GGTTGGGACGATCCGAGGATGCCAACCATATCCGGACTAAGAAGAAGAGGTTATACACCAGCCTCTCTTCGTAATTTCTGCGACCGAATTGGTGTACAGAGAAGAGAAAATATCATTGATGTTGGACTTTTAGAATTCTGCGTAAGGGAAGATTTGAACAAAACTGCACTCAGAAGAATGGTGGTTTTAGACCCTATCAAATTGGTCATTACCAACTATCCTGAAGGAAAAACAGAAGTTCTACAAGGAGAAAATAATCCAGAGTTAGAAGACAATGGCGGCTACCGCGACCTCCATTTTGGTCGTGAGTTATGGATAGAAGCTGAAGACTTTATGGAAGAACCTGCCAAAAAATGGTTCCGCCTGGCACCCGGTATGAAAGTGAGATTGAAGAGCGCATACATCGTAGAATGCACAGGATTCAAAAAAGATGAGGCGGGTAAAGTCACCGAAGTTCATTGTACCTATATCCCTGAAAGCAAAAGCGGATCAGACAGTTCTGGAATAAATGTAAAAGGTACAATACATTGGATATCAGTAGATAAATCAGGTGAAGCTGAAGTGAGACTTTATGATCGTTTATTCCAAGTTGAGAACCCTTCCAGCGAAGAAGGCGATTTCAAAACCTACCTCAATCCCAATAGTTTAGCCATAATCCCAGCTGCTAAAGTTGAAGCTTCATTAGCTGAAGCAAAAGAAGGCGAGCATTTTCAATTTATCAGAAAAGGGTATTTCTGCCTCGACAACAAATTGAGTCGAAACGGGAAGCTGGTTTTCAATCGAACAGTAACCTTGAAGGACGCCTGGGCCAAAGAGAAGGACAAATAAGGGATCAGAGTTTTCGTACCATTTCGGCCACAACTTTATCAATGGGCAGGCTTACCACATGCTCTCCAAACTCCTCCATGGGAATCATGCGGAAGGTTTCGGTTTCACTGGTGGCATGGTAAACCGCCATCTGTTCTTGGTCGAAATCAAACGGCTTATCGCTTAACCTGACTTTTATCGGTTCCAACGGGTGGACCTGATAGTAAATTGAAATGATTTGATGCTCAGGGTTGAAGGCGGACATCTGAAAGAAATCGGTTGTATAGAGATGATCTCCTACCCTTACTTTCAAGTTCATCTCTTCCATGAATTCCCTAGCCAAACAATCCCTCGTACCCTCCCCAAATTCCAATCCTCCTCCAGGAAACTTGGTATAATAGTTTCCCCGGATGAATTCATCGCTAACCAGTACGTGCTGATCATCGGTAACCAAGATGCCGTATATGCGTATATTAAACATGGATAGTGCCTTTAAAAACAAATTCAGCGGGACCAATCAGCCAGATATTTTCGAATTGATTGCTGCTTAGTCGATTGAACGAAACCTCCAATACTCCTCCTTCAACTTGAATCTGTGTAATTTGTTCTCCGTTTTGCGTTGATGATGCCAATGCAGCAGCTGTTACCCCTGTTCCGCAACTGAGTGTTTCATTTTCCACACCCCGCTCATATGTTCGAACACGAATGCCCCCGTTTGTTCTACAAACAAAGTTCACGTTGATCCCATCCATTCGGAACGGATCACTGTACCGAATAGCTCTGCCTTTTGAATAGACATCAAATTGATCCAAGCTATCAACAAATTGAATGAGATGAGGTGAGCCTGTATTCAATGTTTTATTGGCTTCGTATTCTGATACCTGAGTAACATCAATCATTTTCAGGTGAATCTTATTTTTTGACCGCTGAGCTTCGTGTGGACCATCCACTGCAATGAAATGGTACCTGTCTTTTTGAATCCCCATATCCCATGCAAATTGCACTAGGCATCTGCCCCCATTGCCACACATGCTTCCTTCGTTTCCATCGGCATTGAAATATTTCATCCGAAAATCATAGCCTTCTTGAAGCTCAAGCATCATAAACCCATCTGCTCCTATTCCAAACTTTCGATCGCAGATTTTCTCGATCTGTGTTTGGGTTAGGTAATTATACTCTCCATTGCGGTTGTCGACAACCACAAAATCATTTCCTGTACCCTGGTATTTATAAAATTGAATTTCCATATTAGATTTTTTCCAATACACCTCGAATCAATCGATCCATGGCAGCATCTGCATCTTTTGAAAATGTTTTAGCCATCCGGTTGGCAACGATGGCGCTCATGGATAGACACTGATGACCTAACACTTTACCCATTCCATATATGGCTGAAGTTTCCATTTCGAAGTTGAGTATTTTATAATTCAAGGTTCTAAATCCGGTCAGTTGAGCATTAAGTGAGGGCATGGAAAGTCCCATGCGAAGATGCCGACCTTGTGGACCGTAAAAACCGGGACAAGTAACCGTAACACCGGCATGGCAGCCTTCGGTAAGTTTAGTCAACAGAAAAGGATTAGCCCCAAATGCATAGGGCTGGATATTGGGGTTGAGTTGAACCTGTGTTTTGAAGGCACGCAGAATTTCCTGTTCGTCTTCGTTTGGTCGAGTTGGATAAAAATGCATGAGATTATCCAATCCAATCGCATGTGTACTGACTACAAAAGAATCTACATCGATATCGGGCTGGAGGGAACCTGAAGTTCCGATGCGAATGATGTTGAGTTGTTTTTTGGTATTGTTTTCTGTTCGTGTAGTAAAATCGATATTCACCAATGCATCCAATTCATTGAATACAATATCAATGTTATCCGGACCAATACCGGTTGACACGACAGAGATCGGTTTGTTTTTGAGTATACCGGTATGCGTAATGAATTCACGGTGGCGAGAGCGGTGTGTGATTTTATCAAAGTACTGACTTACTTTTTCCACGCGAGACGGATCGCCAACGGTGATGATGGTATCGGCAATTTCATCGGGACGAAGATTGAGGTGATAGACTGCGCCGCGTTGGTTGATGATGAGTTCAGAAGATTCGATGGGTTTCATGTTGTTATAGATCCGAAGTCGTGTTTGGATTCGGTAAATAAGACCAAAAGTACTAATTTTGCAGCTGTTAAGGTCCTGTGGCCGAGTGGCTAGGCAGAGCTCTGCAAAAGCTTCTACAGCGGTTCGAATCCGCTCGGGACCTCTAAGCGAAGGCATAAATCACCTTCGCTTTTTTTAATATGACAAAATATTCGAAGTGGATCAGTTTAGCGGCGTTTTTGCTGTTGGTTTGGGTATGTTTCATGCCTTGGTCCTATCATGCCGACATCGACACCTATTTTACCGGTTTCTATTCTCAAAAGAATTTATACGGGAAGCCCGCAAAATTGTTATTGACGTTTAGTGGAATAACCACATTCTGTTCATTTGTGAAATTGTTGTGGCTGAAGCGCACAGCATTTTTATCTGGAGGATTGGGCGTAGCCTATGCCATCAAGAACTTTTTATTGTATGGATCTTGTTATTTGGGGTATTGTCCAGATAAGCAGATTGGACTTTACCTCATGTTGCTATTAACAATCTTGATTTTTGTGATGGCTTTTTTACCCGAGGGATCGCGTAAAAAAAGCCCGATCGATTGATCGGGGCTTCTGTTATTTTTTGAGAAGATCTCTTATTTCTCCAAGCAATTGTTCAGATTTCGTTGGTTCAGGCGGTGTTGAAGGCTGTTCTTCTTCCTTACGCTTGAGGGCATTGATACCTTTGATGATGAGAAACATGGCAAAGGCTACGATGATGAAATCAACAACTACAGTTATGAATGCACCCCATTCTAAAGCCACTTCCTCACCGCGGGCAAGCACTACTTTACCCGAAGCATCTTTCACTTCATCTACAGCCGATTTGAGAACTAATTTCTTATCGTAGAAATTGGTACCTCCCGTCATTAAACCAATAATAGGTGCAATCAATTTTTCTGTAAAGGTGGATACCACTTTCCCAAACGCACCACCCATTACAAAGGCAACAGCGATGTCAACCAAGTTTCCGCGAAGAGCAAATTGTTTGAATTCTTTGATGAAGGACATAGAACGATATTTATTTCAATTACAAGATAGTCAATACAACTAAAAAAATAAAGGGCACCTTATGGATGCCCTTAGAAAAAAATTATTTCAATAATTAAAACCCAGAAACATTTAACCTGCCATTAGTTAAAACTTTTCCATTTAAAGAGGATGTAAATGTTGCAGAATTTAGAATTGCTGCCTTGATTTGAGCAGCGGTTGCACCAGGATTTAATGATGCATACAATGCTGCTGCCCCTGATACGTGAGGAGTTGCCATTGACGTACCATTATAACTTGCATAACTTGAAGAACCATTTCTTGTTCTTGCAACACAAAATCCAATCGAACAGGAAGGAACTTATCCTTTACCTGAAGCACAAGTTGACAGGTTTATGCTGAAAATTAAAATCAAATATCCTGATCGGAAAGATGAATTTGAAATAATGAGGCAAAACAT
>JAULVY010000092.1:0-1992 GCA_032110825.1 Chitinophagaceae bacterium
CGGCCTCTCCCAGATTTTATTTCGGCCTTTCTTTTTTTTGATTGTAATCTTTTTTCAGTGGCACCGGCAGATACCTTGGTTGCAATACGGGGTTTCTTTTTTTGCAATGCATTTTTTAGAAGCCTCACCAGCACTTTGATGGATTCCTCTCTATTGGCCCATTGTGTACGATGTACCTGTGCGCGCACCGATAAAATACCTTCAGAATTGATTCGGGTTTTTAACTTTTCACGAATTAGCTCTTTTTCAGTTGCTGACAAACGCATGGTTTGTTCAAGATCTAATTGCGCGCTAACAGCAGTCTCGACCTTATTGACGTTTTGCCCGCCGCTGCCTCCGCTGCGGGAGCTAACAAAACGTAACTCCTTTATTAGTTCGGTTAAATTCATCCTACATTTATCTTTTCAAAATTAACTCTAATTATGCGAGTGGTACTTCAACGGGTCAAGCGGGCTTCAGTTACAGTCGAGGGGAATATTACTGGGGCCATTGAGGAGGGTTTATTAGTATTGCTCGGGATTGAGGAAGCCGATACACTTGAGGATATGAACTGGCTATCGAGCAAACTGGTTAATCTTAGAATTTTTAATGACCAGCAAGGCGTGATGAACCGTTCGCTCTTGGAGATAGGGGGTGGGCTCTTGTTGGTTAGTCAGTTTACCTTGTTTTCGGCCACTAAAAAGGGCAATCGACCCTCCTATAGTCGTGCGGCACCTTCCGCCATTGCTGTACCGATTTATGAAAAAATGATCGAACTTTTATCTGCTGAGTTAGGTAAACCTATCCAAACGGGGGTATTTGGAGCTGATATGAAAGTGGACCTGCTCAATGATGGTCCTGTAACTATAATTATGGATACAAAAAATAAAGAATGAAAACTATTGAACAGGCACAACAGCAAGTTGATCAGTGGATCAAAACTGTAGGGGTTCGCTATTTCAGTGAACTAACCAATATGGCCATTTTAACGGAGGAGGTAGGGGAATTGGCCCGACTCATGGCCCGCACCTATGGCGATCAGAGTTTCAAGGGAAAGGAGGCAGATTCTAATATTGCCGATGAATTAGCGGATGTATTTTGGGTGCTGATTTGTATTGCTAACCAAACGGGGGTGAATCTGACCGAGGCCTTTGCCCGTAATATGGAGAAAAAGTGTATCCGGGATGCGAGCAGGCACCAGGACAATTCGAAGCTTCGCTGAGCTTTTGCGGTTTATATTTGCAGCCTATGGCGAACGACAGTAACCGTTTTCAGGCAATTATCTCTCATTGCAAAGAGTATGGCTTTATTTTCCCCAGCAGCGAAATCTATGATGGACTGCAGGCGGTGTATGATTATGGCCAGATGGGCAGTGAATTAAAAAAGAACATCAAAGATTATTGGTGGAAGAGCATGACGCAACTCCGCGATAATATCGTGGGTATAGATGCAGCTATTTTTATGCATCCCACCACCTGGAAGGCCAGTGGACACGTTGATAATTTTAATGATCCCATGATCGATAACCGGGATAGTAAAAAACGCTATCGAGTAGATCATTTAATTGAAGGATTTGCTGAAGAATTACGTACAGCAGGTGATGAAAAAGCGGCTACGCAATTAATTGAAAATATGGAAGCCCTTTTGGGTTGTGATGATTTTGCAGGCTTAAAAAAGTTGATTGAAGAAAAGCAAATCAAGTGTTCCCTCAGTGGTACTTGTAACTGGACGGATATCCGTCAGTTCAATTTGATGTTTGCTACCGAGTTTGGTTCTACTGTTTCTACAGATGATGAGGATAACAAAGTGTATTTGCGCCCTGAAACGGCACAAGGAATTTTTGTGAACTTCCTCAATGTGCAGAAAACAGGACGAATGAAAGTGCCGTTTGGAATTGCACAAACAGGAAAAGCCTTTCGTAATGAAATTGTAGCGCGTCAATTTATTTTTCGGATGCGTGAGTTTGAGCAAATGGAAATGCAGTTTTTTGTTCGTCCAGGAACGCAGCAAACA
>JAULVY010000093.1:0-6475 GCA_032110825.1 Chitinophagaceae bacterium
ACCGCGGAAACTTCCGATGGGTATTTTACAGAGGAAATAATCACGGAAGCGATGGCAGAAGTGTATTTGAAGCAGGGAATGAAAGAAAAAGCCATTGGTATTTACACGAAATTAAGTTTGCAAAATCCTGCCAATAGCCTTACTTTTGCTGACAAAATTTTACAGATCAAAGAAAATAGAATATGACTACTCTTTTCATCATCCTAATTGTTTTAGCATCTGTTTTGTTGGGCGCTATTGTATTGATCCAAAATCCAAAAGGCGGTGGTTTGGCTGGGAATATTGCCGGTTTCAGCAACCAATTTATGGGGGTTAAGCAAACAACAGATGTTTTAGAGAAAGGTACTTGGGTATTATCTGCCATTTTAGTAATACTCTGTATGGTTTCTATCTTTTTTATCAATACCAAAACAGCAGGTGGAAATGATACACTCAAAAACATTCCAACCACAACCGCACCCGCAGCAACCCAGCAGCCCGCTCCAGCCCCATCTCAATCAAAATAATTTGAAAAATAATATAAGAAACCCTGCCTGAAAAGTGCAGGGTTTTTAGTTTAAGGAAATGACAATCAAAAAAAATAAGAAATTAAAAAAATCAAAAGGAATTCGCCTAGGCATATGGCTTTTGCTTTTAATCAGCTTTTTATTTTCAGCATTTGCCTATGTTCTTTTCTTTAGGCCAGCAACCAAATTCAAAGAGGAACAAACAATCGTTTATCTATCCAAATCATCTGTATCAAAAATGTTTGTCAAGGAACAGATGAAAAAAAACCTACAACCAGTTGCCTATACTACCTTTCTTGGACTAGCTGAATGGAGTGGCTATTGGAAAAAAATAAAACCTGGAAGATACATCATAGAACAAAACAGCGGCGTATTTACCGTATTTAGAAAATTATACGGTGGCCGTCAAGATCCAGTAACCCTAACCATCAATAAATTCAGAACCAACAACGATATTGCAAAATACGCTGCCTCAAAACTGGAGTTCACTGAAAATGAAATAACGAGGTTTATCAACAATAAGGATTCTCTGAATTCATTGGGATTATCAAAAGAAACAATGATGACGGTTATCATACCCAATACCTATGAGATTTATTGGAATAGTAGCCCCAGAAGTTTCATGGAACGTATGATAAGGGAGTCCAATACCTTTTGGAATGACAAACGAATCGAGCAAGCAAAAGAACTGGGACTTTCAAAAGAAGAAATCATAACCATTGCCTCTATCGTTGAAGAAGAAACAAATGACAATACTGAAAAACCGTTGATTGCAAGTGTGTACATCAATCGGTTGAAAAAGGAAATGCCGTTGGGGGCTGATCCCACCATAAAGTTTGCTTTAGGAAATTTTATGCTGAAAAGAATTACGGTCAATCACATTAAATCCAGCAGCAATTCACCCTACAATACCTATTCACGTAAAGGAGTACCCCCTGGTCCCATTTGCACACCATCTGTATCCTCAATTGATGCAGTTTTAAAGGGAGAAGAGACCAGCTATTTGTATTTTTGTGCTAAGGCAGATTTCTCGGGTTCGCATAGCTTTGCCAGCACGGCAGAAGAGCATTTTGCGAATGCCAGGAAATACAGAAAAGCACTGGATAGCCTCGGCATACATTAAATAAAAGAAATGATCAAACTGCAACGGATACTATTAGATACTAAGCCCGTAAGCACAGTGATCAATTGGTCGAAAAAAATAATACTTCCCGGGTTTGAAGGAATTCCGCTGTATGACGTTATTGTATTTTTTTTAAAGCAAACACAAGAAATTGGACTGCAGGAAAGGGCTGCATCCATTGCTTTTAATTTTCTTATGGCTATTCCTCCCCTATTCATATTTATATTCACCTTGCTATCCTACCTGCCAGACTCTAAAGTCATTTACAACGAAATATTGATATTGCTCAAAACGATCATCCCAGATGAGACCACCTTTGGAATGATTCAAAAAGTTACAGACGATTTTTTTAAAACGGGAACGGGAACACTATCATTTGGTTTATTGTTGGCTATCTATTTTTCTTCCAATGCAACACTAACCATCATGCGTACATTTAGAAAGTCCATGTTGCATATAGAAACAGAAGACAGAAATTTTATTCAGGTAAGACTAACGGCTATTCGCTTAACCTTTATCATCATTTTTCTGATTTTAGCTACCCTAATGATCATGATAACACAAACCGTGTTGATCAACTGGTTTTCTAATTTGTTGCACATCAAAGATCAATGGGTTGATTTATTGTTTAGAATTGCACATTGGCTTGTCACTTTTCTATTGATTTTTCTTGCTATTGGAATTATTTACCGATACGCCCCGCATGTGCAAAAAAAATGGAAAATACGATCCCCTGGAGCCATTTTAGCTACTCTTATGATTATGGCGTTTACCTATTTGTTTTCATATTGGGTCAATAATATTGCATCCTACAATAAAATATATGGATCGTTGGGAAGTGTATTGATACTCATGTTTCTGGTTTTTTTCAATTCCTTAGTCATGTTAATCGGATTTGAGCTAAACGTTAGTATCAATTCTTTGAAGTCAATATCCAATAAACATAAAACATAGCATATGAGCAATTCACCAAGGCCATTTATTTTGGCCGAAACCAATTGGAAAGAGATTCAACTGCATCAATTTGATGTTGCTGTATTACCCTGGGGGGCAACCGAAGCCCATAACTATCATATGCCATATGCAACAGATAATTATCAAGTTGATTATGTTGCCGCTGTAAGTGCGGAAAAAGCGTGGAATAAAGGCTCAAAAGTATTGGTACTCCCTTGCATCCCTTTTGGTGTAAATACCGGACAAATGGATGTTGATTTCTGCATCAACATGAATCCCTCTACCCAGTTGTCTATCTTGAAAGACGTTTGTGAAGTTATTCAAAGACATGGTTGTACCAAATTGGTCATCCTAAACGGCCATGGCGCAAATAACTTCGTGGCCATGATCCGTGAATTGGCGGGAATTTATTCCGAATTATTTGTGTCGGTTGTAAACTGGTTTCAATCGGCACCGGTTAAAGATTTCTTTGAACAACCGGGAGACCATGCGGATGAAATGGAAAGTAGTGTAATGATGCAGATTCATCCAGAATTGCTTCTCCCCCTTCATGAAGCAGGAGATGGCGCAACAAAAAAATTTACACCAAAGGGAATAAAATCGGGCTGGGCATGGGCGCAGAGGCCCTGGACTAAAATATCAAAAGATACTGGATCTGGGAATCCTTCCAAAGCAACACATGAAAAGGGTGCTCATTTTTTAAATGCTTGTACCAACAATATTGCTGAATATTTTTGCGAAATTTGCGGTCGAAATATTGATGATTTATTAAAATAAACTAGTTCATGAGAATTTTATTTGGATTCGTGTTGTTGTTGGTATCTCTCTTCTCTCAAGCACAAACAGGTTTTAAATTAGAAGTCCAAACCAGATCAGAACAAGGAAATGAAGTTGAATCAACTATTGAACTTTTAAACACAAATTTTTCCCTTAATTCTGAAAAAGGTAAAATAGTGTTTAATCAATTGCCGGCTGGAACCTATACGGTTTATATCCGTGCAGAGGGGTTTGCTTCTCAAATTCAAACTATACGCATTGAAAAAGATATCGTGCTGAGTGTAGTTCTGAAATCTTCCCAGCTTCAATTGGATGATATCGTTGTGACCAGTGATAAAAAAGAGGAAAATGGAAATCGTTCAAGTAGTTCAATCACAATACTACAAGCCAAAGAAATTCGCGATTACCGAATATGGGAAATAAAGAATCTATCGGGCATTAGTCCCAACCTAAGTCTCGCCCATTCAGGTGACAATCGCAACGTTGCATCTATTCGAGGTATTGCAACAACTTCGTATGAGCAATCCATTGCTACATACATTGACGGAGTTTCGCAATTTAATCTCGATACCTATCTCCCTCAATTAAACGATATCGAGCGTATTGAGATTTTAAGAGGCCCTCAAGGAACGTTTTACGGAAGAAATGCTATGGGCGGTGTTTTGAATATCATTACCAAAAAACCGAGTAACGTAGTTTCTGGCTCAGCGGATGTACAAATAGGAAGTTATGGACAGAAAAGAGCTACTGCAAGCTTTAAAGCACCATTGATCCAGAATAAATTGTTTTTGGGTATATCTGCATTATGGGATAAACGTGATGGTTATTATTACAATGAATTTATACAATCAAAATTTGACAAACAAGAGCAAAAAAGTTTTGGTTTACAATTGAAGTACCTCATGAATAAAGGCTGGAGTGTTTCTGCTGATGTAAAAGGATACCAAGGTAAAAACAACGGTGCATTCCCGTTGGTTAATGATCTTACTTCATTATTTGAAAATCCTTACCGCCTTTCTCAAAATGCAACAACAACCATGAACGATGCTACAGGTAATGCATCCTTGGTAGTTCGGCACAAGGGAAACAAAATGGACTTTACGTTTCAAACTGCCAGACAACACAACAAACGTTTTTACACCAATCAGATCGATGGTGATTTTTCACTAGCTGATGTAGTCAGCATTTTCAATAACTATGGCAAAGACTATAACACTGTAAAGGCCTGGACTCAAGAAGTTCGATTGAGTTCTGCACCGGATGATAAAAAGAAAATACAGTGGAACGTTGGTGGGTATCAATTTATTCAAGAAAGTCCAAATAAGCAGGCTACAGTCTTTGGTGAAGATGCTGGTCTATTTGGAATACCTGATAAAAACTTTTCACTTATATCTACCAACATAGCAAAGAACAATGGAATTGCTGGATATGGCCATTTAACATACACAATCAATCCTAAAGTCTCTTTTAACGCTGGACTTCGCTTGGATTATGAAAAAAGGAAATTGAGTATAAAAGGCGAATATGAAAAACAGCCTTTTGGTATATTCACAACTCAACCGGATACATCTGGAAGCACATCCTATACCGCTTTTTCACCCAAAATGGGGTTGGTTTATCAGTTCGATACCCAAAGTCGTTTTTATTTGAATTACAGTCGGGGTTTTCGTTCTGGGGGGCTGACCGGTCTTGCTTCAGATCCATCTCAAATACCCCTTTATGCTTTTTTACCAGAATACAGCAACATGTTTGAGGCTGGAATAAAAGGAGAAAATAGTTCTAAAACGTTCCGATATGGATTTGTATTGTTTTTGAATACGGTTCAAAACATACAAGCACCGAGGTTAATACTTCCAGACGCCATTACCGTCATTTCAAATGCAGGACGATTAGATGCAGTCGGAGCTGAATTGGAGCTTGCATATAAACCGGTAAAGGGACTTCAATTGAATTATGCAGGTGGTTTTACGGATGCTCAATTTAAACGATTAGAAGGAATCGATAATGGAAGTCAAATTGATTTATCCGGTAATAAACAAATTTTTACTCCTGCATCAACACATTTTATTTCTGGGCAGTATGATTTCAATTTGAATAAACATATTGGGATGATTCGAATTGAATACAATAGATCGGGATTACAGTATTTTGATTATGCAAACAAAATCAGTCAAGCTGCATATGGATTAATCAATGTCCGAGCTGGAGTAAGAACTCAACACATCGAAGTTTTTGTTTGGGGAAGAAACCTCAGCAATAAAAAGTACATCGATTATGCCTATGATTTCGGAGCAGCTCATTTAGGTGAGCCCAGAACCATCGGCTTAGGCTTTGGGTATCGATTGTAAATTTTCATGAATTGATATACCAAGCCCTGGTTTAGATGCTAGAATAAGTTTATCATCCAAGTATGAAATTCCTTGGGCAATATCTTCCTTTAACAATAACGGCCCATCCGCATCTAAATAATCAGCAAGAGGCGCCATATGCGCTAAAGCAGAAGTTCCAATCGAACTTTCGTTCATGCATCCCAACATTATTTTCAAGCCCTGCGACTTTGCTTTTTTAATTAACTCTAAAGAAGGTGTAATTCCAGCACACTTAGTAAGCTTAATATTGATTCCTGTAAAGGATTGAACGCATGAAGCAAGGTCCTTCTCTCCAACAAATGATTCGTCTGCTATAATTGGAATCTTTGTTTTTGATTTGATAAGTGCATGACCTTCCCAATCATCTTTCGATAAAGGCTGTTCAATCAATTCAATATGTAGTTTTTCTAACTGTGGGATGTATGAAATTGCCTCTTCAAGCGTCCAGCCTGCATTTGCATCGATACGAATTACAGAGGAGGTAACTTCTCGAATAGCTTCAAGCTTTTGAATGTCTTCCGAGCATCCCACTTTTATTTTATATAGAGGAGATGGATGGGCTTTAATTTTCTCAATCATTTTATCTAGACGATCATTACCAATGGTATAGTCTGTTGCAGGAGCATCAGCTGGATTGAGACCCCAAATTTCATAAAGTGGCTTCTTGCGAATTTTTCCAAATAAGTCCCACCCTGCCATATCCAATGCACAAACCAAAAAAGGATTCGATGGAAACAAATGATGAA
>JAULVY010000094.1:0-2388 GCA_032110825.1 Chitinophagaceae bacterium
TTTTACCTGCATCCATAATAGCTACGCGCTCGCACAAGTATTCCGCTTCATCCATGTAATGTGTAGTGATAATCACGGTGGTTCCTTTTGCACGGATATTTTTAATCAGGTCCCATAAATTTCTTCGAGCCTGTGGATCCAATCCAGTTGTGGGTTCATCCAAGAAGATAATTTTTGGATCGTTGATCAGGGTAGTGGCAATTGAAAAACGTTGTTTTTGTCCACCGCTTAGCGATTTGTAAATCGACTTCGCTTTCTCTTCCAAGTTCACCATGGCTAATAATTCCATGGGATCAACCTTTTTGCCATAGAGTCCATTGAATAAATCAATCAACTCTACCAATTTGAGTCCGGGATAAAATCCAGAGGTCTGCAGCTGCACACCAATGATCTGTTTGATTTCATGTGGTTGCTTATCCAGGTCGAATCCAGCTATGCTAACCTTGCCTGAAGTTTTGGGACGAAGGGTTTCCATGATCTCAAGTGTAGTGGATTTACCGGCACCATTGGGTCCCAGCAATCCGAATATCTCCCCTTCCTTCACATCAAAAGAAATACCTTTAACGGCTTCGAAGCTGCCATAGGATTTTGAGAGATTGGAAACGTGAATCATGATGTATAGTTATGAGTCGAATTGGTTGTCAAAACCTTTTCCTTTGAGCGACTTGACTTTTTTCTCCACTTCTGTTTTCATTTTCTTTTTAAAGGCCACCAATTTCCTTTCAATCACTTTACTGTTGATGGATAATATCGATGCAGCTAAAATTCCTGCATTCTTTGCGCCATTCAATGCAACCGTAGCAACGGGAATTCCATTTGGCATTTGCAAAATCGATAAAACCGAATCCCATCCATCTATGGAGTTGGAAGATTTAATGGGCACTCCAATTACAGGTAGGGTAGTCACCGATGCAACCATGCCAGGTAAATGTGCCGCGCCACCTGCTCCGGCAATGATAATCTTGATGCCGCGCTTGGATGCAGATGCTGCAAACTTCATCAAGCGTTCAGGCGTACGGTGCGCCGAAACAACCGTGAGTTCAAACGGTATTCCAAATTCTTTCAACTGATCTGCAGCTGCATTCATGATAGGTAAATCGCTATCGCTTCCCATGATGATGCTGACTACCGGTTTCTTTTGTGTTTTTTTCTTGATGGGCATAAAAAATCAAGTGGGTTTATTGCCTTTAACGAATAAAGTTTGTTTGATGCGGTTGGCCTGATGGACGAGCTCTTGCTTCTCTTCACTCATCACCGTGGCATGCCCCATTTTCCTTCCGGGCTTGGTCTCTTGTTTTCCATAGAGATGGACAAACACATCCGGTATTTTCAATACTTCTTCTAATCCTTCGTAGTGTGATTCTCCTGAAAAACCGGGAGTTCCTAAAATATTTACCATCACCGATGGCATGATCATTGCCGTATTTCCTAACGGGTAATTCAATAAGATTCTCCAAAGCATATCGAACTGAGAACTGTAATGGGCTTCAATGGTATGGTGACCAGAATTGTGAACGCGAGGAGCGGTTTCGTTTACCCAAACATCACCAGAGGTGTCGATAAACATTTCAACAGCAAACAATCCGGGTGATTTCAGGTTGCGTGCAACGGACAATGCCATGGCCTCAGCTTTCCATAAAATGTTTTGAGGGATTTCAGCGGGGCAAAGCTGGTAGTCTAATAAATTCAAAACCGGATCAAAAACCATTTCTACCGGAGGGTATATCGCAGTTGATCCATCTTGCGCAACGGCAACGGTAATGGCGATTTCTTTTTGAATGTCCACCATCTTCTCTAGCACTGATGGGGCATCAAATCCCAAATGAATTTCTTCTTTGTTGTGAATCAGTTGAACACCTTTTCCATCGTATCCCCCCATGGCCAATTTATGCGCAGCAGGAAGAAAATCTTCTTGATCAGCTAGCTCTGCTTTGGAATGAATTATTTTGAATGCCGAAGTCGGGATTTCGTGTTTGGCATAAAATTCTTTTTGAAGAATTTTATTTTTAATGGTGCGAAGGGCAGACGGTTTCGGTATGACTTTTACACCCGTTTTCTCTAATTCCTCTAGCGCCTCAACATTTACGTTTTCAATTTCAATCGTAAGAACATCCAAGCCTTTTCCAAAAGAAATCACTTCATCGAAGTTGGTGATGTTCCCTTTTACAAATTGATGGCAAAGTTTTGCAGAAGGGCATTCGGCATCATTTTCCATTACCGAAACATGCATGGGATAATTGGCTGCTTCCTGTAGGAGCATTCGCCCCAATTGTCCGCCTCCGAGTATGCCTACTTTGATCATGGTATGCAAATATCTTTAACTTATTGCTAATTCAAAATCATTAATTTTGCATCCAATGAAGGCCTCATCTGGTATTCGCAGTGCTA
>JAULVY010000095.1:0-15558 GCA_032110825.1 Chitinophagaceae bacterium
AAAGAAGAAGAGCCAAACAAATCGAATACAATGAAGCGCATGGTATAACACCAACGACTATTTCAAAAAGTAAACAACAGGTATTTGCACAAACCGCAGTTTTGGATATCAAAGGATACGATGAAAACAGCCTACTGGCTGCTGTAGCTGAGGAACATGAAAGCTCAAAAGTATCTGAAGAACAAGCAGAATACATGACGATTCCTCAATGGGAAAAACACATAGGTAAATTGAAAAAGTCCATGGAAAAAGCAGCCAAGGATCTGGATTTTATGGAAGCGGCTCGCCTCCGAGATTTAATGTTTGAGGCCAAATCAAAACTCGAGTCGCTTAAATAGCAACAATTCATTAAATTCACTTACAACAAACTGTTGCTATGTTCATGCGTCTCTTCCTTATCGGTATCATCGGTATTTTTCATTTCGTTGCGCCTGCACAAAATGTAAAACCTCGTTTGCAAGATCTTCCTTTCAATGATTTGACTTGGGCTGCTCAGGCCTCCTCCAATTGGATGATTTTGGGAGATGTGCAGTCGGGGTACAACGATACTTCACTCAATCTCGCAAAAGGAAATGGTATACTCTTTAATAATTATTCTAAAGCCATTCAATTTAAACCCGGACACCATTTGGTCTCCAAAATGCAGCATGGGGATATTGTCATCGCATTTGATTTTATGATCCCAAAAGGATCCAATTCAGGAATCTATCTCCAATCACGTTACGAAGTTCAAATTGCCGATAGCTGGGGAGTTAAAGTGCCCAAGCACGGCGACATGGGAGGTATCTACGAGCGATGGGAAAACGAAAAAGGATTTGATGGAAAAGCGCCTATGAAAAATGCTGCATTAGCACCGGGACTATGGCAACACATGGAAATATCATTTCAAGCGCCACGCTTTGATCCAAATGGGAAAAAAATTTCCCCTGCAAAATTTATTTATGTCAAGCTCAACGGAACCACGCTACACGAAAATATTTTTGTGAGTGGCCCTACCAGAGCAGCGTTGTATAATGATGAGAAGCCGCAAGGGCCGCTACTGATTCAAGGCGATCATGGTCAGATTGCCATCAAAAATTTTAAATACGCCCCACAAGAAGAATTGAATGTGAGTTTGAAAGACCTCAGTTACACCTATCATGAAAAATCAGCTAATACGCCGGAAGAAGCTTTAAAAATTACTCCTACAGCTAAAGGAAAAACAAATTCAATTGATGCCCGATTGGCACAAGCAAAAGATGATTATCTGCTGCAATTCAAAGGAAAATTAATAGTGCCTTCAAATGACACCTATACATTTTCAATGCTCTACAGTGGTGATGCCAGTTTGGAAATTGACGGGAAAAAAGTAATCCCACCCACATGGACGCATACAGGGGGGTATGATGTAACCGGTTCAACCGAATTGCAGGCGGGTGATCACGACTTTGTATTGTGGGTAAACAAAGATGTCAATTGGTCTCGCAGCGGACTTTCTGTTTTCATTGAAAAGCCCAATAGCAAATCGGTTGCTTTACATAGTCCCGCTTCCATACCAGAAAGAGCACCAGCACCTTTAATTGCTGTTAAAGCCGAAAATAAAGTTGAAATGGTCAGATCTTTCATGGAGCATCGGGGCAGAAAGCTTACGCATGTTGTTTCAGTAGGCGACCCGGCTCAGGTTCATTATGCCTACGATTTAATGCAAGGAGCATTGCTGCAGGTATGGAAGGGTGATTTCTTAAATACTACCGAAATGTGGTATGAACGCGGAGAACCCCAGACTGCTACTCCATTAGGAGCGCCTATTGGTTTGTCTGGAGTTTGTCTTATTTACGACAAATCACTTGCAAAAGACTCCAATGCTGATTACCGATATAAAGGATATACACTCTCCAATTCAGGCAATCCTATTTTCAACTATGCATACAAGCAACTTGAAATTAAAGATCATATTGTAGTAACAGATGCAGCCGGAAGAGGACTAAAAAGAACCATCGTGGTGAGCGGAACAGGAAAAGAGAAACAAATGATTCGCATTGCGCAGGGTCAATCCATTACGCCCATTGGGAATGGATTATATGGCATCAACAATCAAACGTACTTTGTACAATTACCAACAGGTGTTTTCCCAAAAATAGAAACATACAACAACGAGCAAGTTCTTCTATTAAATGGCAGTGAGCCCATTCAGTATCAACTCATCTGGTAATGATTGTTTAAAATGTTCCTACCTTTGAAAGGCATGAGGCCTGATTTTCCATGTAAGCTATTCAACGATAAAGGGGAGCACTATTGTTGCCTCATGCAATCATTGGCTGAGGATTCGCAATAATCGTTCACGCTCAGCACATCATTGCTTCTATAATATTCGTAATCATTAAAAATAGTTAGATGGAATCTTTAGATCTGTTATTTGAAAAAATAAGTAAGCGTGCTAAAACTTATATCGGTTACCCCGCAGCTACAGATTATGATTATACAGAACTATACCCCTTTCTCCAATACAGCATCAATAACGTAGGGGATCCGTTCATCGAATCAAACGACATGCAATGCAAATCGTTTGAACGAGATGTGGTATCGTTTTACGCAGATTTTTTCAATGCCCCTGTAAACAACCACTGGGGATATGTAACCAATGGAGGATCAGAAGGAAATTTATATGCACTATACCTGGCAAGGGAACTATATCCAAACGGTATTGTGTATTACAGCGAAACCACACATTATAGTGTGCAAAAAAATCTTCACCTCCTGAATATGGAAAGTATAATTATCCGTTCACAGGAAAATGGTGAGATGGACTACGACGATCTTTCCGAAATGCTACAGCTCAATAGGCAAAAATCAGTTATCATTTTAGCCAATATCGGAACCACCATGACGGAAGCCAAAGACCACGTTCCAACGATCAAAGAAATTTTGAAAAAACACGCAATCAAAAGTTCATACATCCACAGCGATGCTGCTCTAGCAGGCTCTTATCTTCCATTACTTGGTGCTTCTGATTTTGATTTTGCCCACGGCACTGATAGCATAGCCATCAGTGGACATAAATTTTTTGGTTCGCCCATTACCAATGGTTTGGTGCTGGTGAAAAAATCATACAAAGACCGTATTGGAAGATCCATCAATTACATCGGCACTCTGGATACCACCATCACCGGTTCCCGAAGCGGATTCAATGCATTAATCCTGTGGTATGCTATAAAAAAATGGGGAAGAGAAGGTATGCTGAAAAGAACCACGGAGTGCCTGGAAAACGCCGCCCACCTTCGTGTTCACTTAAATGCGATTGGTGTAAAAGCATGGAGCAATCCCAATGCACTTACCGTTGTTATGCCTAAACCTCCAGAAGAGATATGTAAAAAATGGCAACTTGCAACCGATAACGACATTGCACATGTCATTTGCATGCCAGGTGTAACCCGAGAAATGCTAGACAATTTTGTTGAAGACATGAAGAAGATTTTGGTTCTTCAAAAGTAAAATGGAACCCTACGAAGAGCGAAGAATTTGATTATCTTTAAAGAGATCAAATTCTTCCTCATGCGTATACGTTTTCTTCTGTTTTTTTTATGTTCTACAGTAGGTACTGTACAAATACATGCTCAAAAAAATTCGGTTCAATCCGAAAAAGATTTCTACTCGTTGAAAACAGTTGCCATCCCGGAAGAAGTAAAATTAGAAGTTGGTGGAATCGCCATCTTGCCAGACGGGAGAATAGCAGCATGCACCAGACGCGGAGATATCTGGATGATTCAAAATGCATACGGAAATGGACAGCCTCATTTTACCAAGTTTGCATCGGGACTGCATGAACCATTGGGGCTTGCTTACAAGGAGGGTGCTTTCTATTGTACACAGCGTGGTGAACTTACAAAAATTGAAGACAAGGACGGTGATGGAAAAGCAGATCTGTTTACTCCCATCACCTTGTTTCAATTGAGCGGCAATTACCACGAGTACGCATACGGTCCAGTGTTCAATAAAGAAGGAGACATGTACGTTACGCTTAACGTAGCCTGGGTTGGATACGGAGATGGCTTAGGAAAATGGCATGGATGGCTGATGAAGATCAAAGAAAATGGAAGTCAGGAACCTATTGCAACAGGACTTCGTTCTCCTGCAGGTTTCACCGTAAACAGCAGCAACGATGTATTCTATGCCGAAAACCAAGGCGATTGGGTAGGAAGTGGTAGAGTAACGCATTTGGAAAAAGGAGATTTTGCAGGCAATGCAGGTGGACTCAACTGGACAAAAGAACCTGAATCTCCCATTAAACTTACCAAAGAAGATTTGAAAGAAGTTGATAACGGAGAACCTATGCACGAAGCAGCAAAAAAAATAAAAGAATTGAAGCTACCAGCCGTTTGGTTTCCACATACACTGATGGGAATTTCAACAGCAGATATTCTTGAAGACGATACACAGGGAGCATTCGGACCTTTTTCTGGTCAATACTTCGTTGCTGACCAAGGTCACTCCAAAATCATGCGCATGACCTTAGAAAAAGTTAATGGGAAATACCAAGGAGCCTGTTACCCTTTTTATGAAGGATTTGCTTCTGGCTTGCTTCGATTAAGGTGGGGTTTAGATGGGTCTCTGTTTGCAGGCATGACCAGCAGGGGATGGGCCAGTACAGGCAAAGAAAATTATGCCCTCCAACGTTTGGTATGGAATGGAGAAGTTCCATTTGAAATGAAAAATATTCAAGCTCTCCCCGACGGATTGGAAATCGAATTCACACTCCCTGCAAATCCATCGATGCTAAAAAATGCAATGAATTATAGTGTAAATAGTTTTACCTACAAATACCACCACAACTACGGTAGTCCAATTATACATAACAGAAATCGAAAAATTATAGGAATCGTTCCTTCCGAAGATGGTAGAAAAGTAAAACTAGTATTGGACAGTCTTCTTGAAGGATACATACATGAAATAAAACTAAGTGGTATTGAATCTGTAGAAAGTAAAGCACTGCTTCACAATTTTGCTTTCTATACCATGAACGCCATTCCACAAGGCAATAAAACCGTATTACGTGAAGACCAAAAAGTAAAGAGTCATATGGCAATGAGCCATGCCATGAATACTACAGCGAAACTAACCAATGCAGCCCCTACAAAAAAACGTCAAACAACCATGCCAGCAGATTGGGGTCAGCCGGATAAGATTTTAAAATTAGGAACCAAGCCGGGACTAAAATATGATGTAGCTACACTAGAAATTAAAGCTGGAAGTAAAATCAGGTTGATCTTTAACAACAACGACGACATGACGCACAATGTGGTAATCACAGTTCCGGGAGCTGCTGATGAAGTCGGAAATTTAGCTATACAATTGGGACTGAAAGGATCTGAAATGAATTATGTTCCTTCATCGACAAAAGTGTTGTTTCATACGGGTTTACTTCAGCCAGAATCTTCAGAATCGATTTATTTCATTGCCCCATCTAAACCGGGCGATTATGTATTTGTTTGCACCTACCCAGGACATGCATCTGTAATGCGAGGTATATTAAAAGTTGTACCCTGATGATCAGAGAGATTCATCAATGGTATAGTCCCTCGCTTCAAAAAGAAATGCCCATAGCTGTATATGGACATTATGGATTTGCGCTTCTGATGATTCCCACAGCTGCAGCTGATTATTTAGAATATGAGCGATTTGAATTGATTCAACACCTTCGTCCCTTTATCGATGCCGGGAAAATAAAAGTTTTCTCTATCAACTCAATCAATACGGAAAGCTGGATGAATCGAGAAATGGAGGGAGCACACAAAGCCATTCGGCACAATCAATTCAACGAATACGTCTACAATGAGGTCATCCCCTTTATAAAAAATCAAACTTCGCACGATACGCCAATTGTAACAACAGGAGCTTCATTTGGCGCATTGCATGCGATGAATCTTTTTTTAAAAAAACCAGATCTAATTCATGGAGTTATATCGATGAGCGGGGTCTACGACCTCACCGAATACACACAAGGATTTTACGATGATCAGGTTTACTTCAATTCTCCTATTCATTACATCCCCAATTTAGAAGATCACCAACTATTGGAAAAAATAAGATCCGCCAAAATCATCATGGGTTCAGGAAGTGGCTCTCATGAAGATCCCGAAGCCAATAAACGATTTTCTCAGGTCCTCCATACCAAGAGTATTCCTCACGAATTGGATCTATGGGGTTCGGATATTCACCACGACTGGCCTACATGGCGAAAAATGCTCCCTTATTTTATTGAAACGAGGTTTTAAATAGGGTATTTTTGGTGAATGGATAAACGGTTGTTTCTGTTAGATGCATTTGCCCTTATTTTCAGAGCCTATTATGCCTTGATCCGAAATCCCAGAATTACAAGCAAAGGGAAGAATACCAATGCCCAATTTGGATTCACCAATGCCTTGGTTGATTTGATCAATAAACAAAAACCAAGTCATATGGCTGTCTGCTTTGATACAGCAGCCCCAACCGAAAGGCATACCGACTATGCTGAATATAAAGCCAACCGACAAGAAGCGCCGGAAGATTTACTTGCTTCAATTCCTGATATCAAAAAAATTATTGAAAGTTTCAACATCCCGATTCTTGAAACGGATGGATTTGAAGCAGATGATGTAATTGGAACCTTAGCTAAACAGGCAGAAAAAGAAGGATACGAAGTACTGATGGTCACACCAGATAAAGATTATGGGCAACTGGTATCCGATAAGATAAAAATTTTCAAACCTCCATATCAAGGTGGAGATTTCGAGATTTTAGGCCCCGCTGAAGTTTGTGATAAATGGAATATCAATCGGATTGACCAGGTCATTGATATGTTGGCGATGATGGGAGATGCAGTAGATAATATCCCAGGCATTCCGGGTATTGGTGAAAAAACAGCAGCTAAACTTCTAGCTGAATATGGATCATTGGAAGCTGTACTTGAAAATGCAGTCAACATCAAAGGTGCCATGGGTGAAAAAATCAGACAAGGAAAAGACCTTGCACTGATGAGTAAAAAATTAGCAACCATCATTACCTCTGTTCCTGTTCAATTTCACGAAGGAAATTTTAAAGTAACAGATCCCAATAAAGAAGCACTCAAGGAAATTTTTGCTGAGTTAGAATTCAGAACAATAGGAAAAAGAATTTTAGGAGAAGATATCCCGATGAGTAGTTCTCCGGAAAAACAACCTGCGGCAGTTCAAGGAGATTTATTCAACTCAAGTCCTTCGCCCGTTGCTACTGTGAATACGGAATATAAAGAAGAAGAAATCATCATTGTCGCAGATAAAAATATTCACAACACCCCACACCAGTATACTTTAGTAGAAAGTGATTCAGATATTGAACAATTGATTCAAACATTATCCAATCAAAAAGAAATTTGCTTTGATACCGAAACAACAGGGTTAGATGCCAATCAAGCTGATTTGGTAGGATTGAGTTTTTCCATAAACCCAGGTACTGGATTTTATGTGCCTTCCCCTACTTCAAGAGAAATTACCATAAAATGGCTAAAAAAATTCAATCCGCTTTTTGATGACACTCAGAAAACTTGGATTGGACAAAATCTGAAATACGATATGCTGATTTTGAAAAATCACGAGATCGATATTTTGGGTTCTGTCTTTGATACCATGCTGGCTCATTATGTAATAGAGCCGGAAGGGAAAAGAAGTATGGATCTGCTAAGTACCAAATACCTTGGCTACGAACCAATCGCTATCGAAGAGTTGATTGGTAAAAAAGGGAAAGGTCAAGGGAACATGCGGGATGTAGAAGTTGAAAAGGTGAAAGAATATGCATGCGAGGATGCTGATATTACACTGCAACTCAAAAATATTTTCCTACCTCAATTGAAATCCAAGCAGGTCGAAAAAGTATTTTATGAGGTGGAAAATCCCTTGGTCAAGGTGCTAACCGAAATGGAGTTCGAGGGTGTTCGTATTGATGTTTCTTTTTTAAATGAATATTCAAAAGAATTGCAAAGGGAAGCTAAAATAGCAGAAGAGTCTGTATACAAGATTGCAGGTGTTCGTTTCAACCTAGCGTCACCAAAACAACTGGGTGAAGTATTGTTTGAAAAACTAATGCTCGATCCCAAAGCTAAAAAAACAAAAACGGGACAATACGCTACGGGGGAAGATGTATTGCAGAAATTAGCTCATCAATTTCCAATTGTATCTGATATCCTTGCTTTTCGTGAACTAAGCAAGTTGAAATCAACTTATGTAGACGCATTACCGGAATTGATCAATCCCAAAACAGGTAGAGTGCATACCACCTACGGTCAGGCTGTTGCGGTAACCGGTAGATTAGCAAGCAACAATCCAAATCTTCAAAATATTCCTGTGAGATCGGATAGAGGAAAGGAGATTCGAAAGGCATTTATTGCACGAGATGAAAACCATGTATTGATATCCGCCGACTATTCTCAAATCGAGCTCAGAATTGTAGCTGCTATCAGTGGTGATCCCAATATGTGTGAGGCATTCAAGCAAGGAAAAGATATTCATACGGCCACTGCAGCTAAAGTGTATGGTATTTCAGAAGAAGATGTAACCAAAGAAATGCGCTACAAGGCCAAAAGCGTAAATTTTGGTATCATATATGGACAAGGCGCATTTGGATTGTCAGAAAACTTAGGTATCAGCAGAACAGAAGCCAAAACAATTATTGATAACTATAAAAAAGAATTTTCAGGTATCAGTTCATACATGGAGAGTACCATTCAGTTTGCAAAAGAAAAAGGATATGTAGAAACCCTGATGGGTAGAAAAAGATGGCTGAGAGATATCAACTCATCCAATTTTACGGTTAGGGGATTTGCTGAACGCAATGCCATCAATTCTCCAATTCAAGGAACAGCTGCGGATATGATTAAGTTGGCAATGATTAAAGTGCATGCAGCCATAAAAAAGGGAAATTTCAAAAGCAAAATGATTCTCCAAGTACACGATGAATTGATTTTTGATGCGTTGAAAACGGAGGCCACTGAATTAAAAGCCTGCATCCTTGAAAATATGCAAGCTGCGTTGCTGTTACCGAACGAAGTACCCGTTCTTGCCGAGGCGGGCATGGGAGAAAATTGGCTGGTAGCCCATTGATACATTATGATAACCCGATTTTTTATTTTACTGTTTAAATTGAATGGATGGAAGATCTCTGGAGGTATTCCCAAAGAGATTAAAAAAGCAGTTATAATAGCTGCCCCCCATACCTCCAATTGGGATTTTGTTTATGCCCTGGCTATTTTCCGAATGCTTAAACTTAGGGTCAGGTACCTGATTAAAAAAGAAGTCAATTTTTTCCCCCTCAGCATTTTAATTAAAAATACCGGAGGCATCCCCGTAGAGCGAAGTAAAAAACAGAATTTGATTGATCAATTTGTGAATATATTCAACCAGGAAGAAAATATGTTGGTGGCATTCCCGGCAGAAGGAACCCGAAAGAAGGTCGACAAATGGAAATCCGGATTCTACTATACGGCTCTGCAAGCTCAGGTCCCTGTGATTCCAGGTTTTCTGGATTTCAAAAAGAAAGAAGGTGGCTTCGGAGAGGCTATATACTTGACTGGAAATAAAGAAGAAGATTTAAAAAAATTAAAAGATTTTTATTCTGATAAGACAGGCAAGCACCCCGAGCTATTTAATTTAGATGGGATAAAATTAGATTGAACCAATAGTCATTGAAGTTGTTTATAAGGCGATGCTGGATAAATACATACATACCCTAAGCTTGATCGGATCACGGTATTTTTTAACTGCAGGAATTGCGTTTGTGATTTTTTACGTAGTCATCAAACGATTGGTTACACATAAGAAAATTCAAAATCGCTTTCCAAAGGCATCTGACTATTTTAGAGAAATAGCGTATTCCATTCTAACCATTTTAATTTTTGCCTTGGTTCCCCTGATTTTTATTCAAAACGAAGCCGTTTCAAAATATACCCTTCTCTATAAAAAATTTGATGAAAATGGTTGGTTCTATTTTTGGTCGGTTTTCCCGATCATGTTGTTGATGCACGATACCTATTTTTACTGGATGCATAGACTCATGCACCACAAAAAGTTATTTAACTTGTTTCATTTGGTACATCACAAATCAACAAATCCATCGCCATGGGCAGCCTATGCGTTTCATCCTCTTGAAGCGATTATCGAAGCAGGGATTTTGATTCTTTTCTTGTTTACGCTTCCCATGCACAGACTTCATTTTTTTATTTTCTTTTTATTCATGATTATTTACAATGTATATGGACATCTGGGCTGGGAACTGTATCCAAGAAATTTTCATAAAACCAAAATCGGAAAGTGGATCAATACATCTGTTGCACACAATCAGCATCATCAGTATTTTAAGGGTAATTATAGCCTGTATTTTTTATTCTGGGACCGCATCATGGGTACCCTTCGAGAAGATTACGATCATCAATTTGAAAAAGTAAAAAATAAATGAAACCAAAAATCATTTATTGCTACGATGCGTATTGCGGTTGGTGCTTTGGATTTAGTATCGTTATCAAACAATTTTGGCTAACGCATCAGGATAAATTTGATTTTGAAGTATTATCTGGGGGGATGATCCCAAAAGAATCTGCACGTCACATTGGTCAAATTACACCATACCTCCAACAAGCATACAAAACCGTTGAAGAAACTGCTGGCGTAAAATTTGGACCTGATTTTCTTTGGCATATTTGCAATCCTGAGCAAAGTGATTGGTTCCCACATTCTGAAACACCTGCCGTAGCACTTTCTATACTCAAAGAGATTTTCCCTGAAAGATCAATTGAGTTTGCATCAGATTTACAATTTGCATTGTATGGCGAAGGAAGAGATTTAACCGACCCGGAAGCATATAGACATTTAATGCCCAAATATGATCTGGATGCTGAATCGTTTTATAAGAAACTAAACGACCCCGAATACATCGAAAAAGCTCACTACGATTTCACCCTGGTAAAACAGCTTAAAGTGAATGGTTTCCCAACAGTGTTTATACAATTCGACCCGAAGAAACTGTATATGATCGCCAGAGGATATAGTGATTTGGAATCTATAGAAAAAAGGTTGGCAACTATTATTGCCGAAGACAATTCCATAAAATGGTCGTAAATTCGCACACAAGAAATTAGTGAAATGGAATACGGAAAACTTATCTCGGTAACAGGACATTCAGGACTTTTCGAATTAATCAGCAGCAAAACAGATGGAGCCATTGTCAGGTCACTAGAAGACAATTCCACAAAATTCATGTCGAGCCGCATCAATCAATTCTCACACCTTGAAAGTATTGAGGTATATACCACAGATGAAAATGTGAACCTGATTGAAATTTTCAAAGCCATGGAGGGTTCCGCTGAAAATTTACCTTCAGAAAAAGACAATAAAGCCATTAAAGGCTACTTTGAAAAAGTATTTCCTGCTTTAGATTTTGAAAGGGTGTACTCCAGCGACATGAAGAAAATGGTTCGTTGGTTCGGTGTTATTAAAAAAGAAAACATCGAATTAAAACTAACGGAAGTACAAGATCCCGAAGAAGCCAATTGATTTAATTTTTTACCATGACATACCGTGCTAATATTGAGAAACTAAAACACAGTTTCTTACCCCAATCTTTTGAGTTAACAGAATGGTCGGTCATTGAACCGTTTTTAAAAAATTTAAAAGAAAGACCCATTCAGAACAAATCGGATCTTGAACAATGGCTTAAGGATTTAAGTGAAATGGAAGCGTTCATCAGCGAAGATGCTTGCTGGAGACAAGTTCGCATGACCTGTGATACCGAGAACAAAGACTACGAACAAGCCTTCAATTATTTTTTTACAGAAATACAGCCCAAAATTCAGCCCTACGCAGATGAATTAAATAAAAAATTCATCAATTGCCCTTTTACAGCTGAATTGGATAAAGAAAAATACTTTACGTATATACGCTCGGTTAAAAAAAGTATCGATCTATTCCGAGAAAATAATATTCCCTTGCAATCCGAGCTTAGTGTTTTACAACAACAGTTCGGCACAATAGCAGGAAAAATGACCATTGAGCACGAGGGTGAAGAATATACATTACAACAAGCAGGTAAATGGCTGGAACATGAGAATCGAGATGTGCGTGAATCAGTTTACAAGAAAATTGCTGAACGAAGACTGAACGACAAAGATGCATTGAATTCCCTTTTTAGCTCTTTGGTAGAAAAAAGAAATCAAATGGCTTTGAATGCTGGATTTCCAAACTACCGGGATTACAAGTTTGCTGAAATGGGTAGATTCGATTACACTCCAGAAGCGTGTTTTCAATTTCACCGTGCAGTGAAAGAAGCTGTTATGCCTCTGGTGGATGAAATTTATGCTCAGCAACAAAAAAGACTTGGGCTCGATAGCATGAGGCCTTGGGATACAGAGGCAGAGCCAGCAGGTATTTCTCCACTTCGTCCGTTTACCGATGGAAAAGATCTTTTAAAAAAATCAATTACCTGCCTAGATGAATTGGATCCTTTTTTTGGGGATTGCCTAAGAAAAATGGAATCGCTCAATCACTTGGATCTGGATAGCAGAAAAGGCAAAGCGCCTGGCGGATACAATATGCCTCTGGCAGAAAGCGGCGCACCGTTTATTTTCATGAATGCTGCTTCACAGATGTCGGATTTGACCACCATGGTTCATGAAGGAGGACACGCCATACATTCCTTTTTAGCTCATCCATTAGAACTGACTGCTTTCAAAGAATATCCAACCGAGATGGCGGAAGTAGCCAGCATGTCAATGGAATTATTTACCATGGATCACTGGAATGTGTTTTTTGAATCAGAAGAAGAAATCAAAAGAGCTAAACGACACCAATTGGAAAGGGTAATTACAATATTCCCATGGATTGCAACCATTGATAAATTTCAACATTGGATTTACCAGAATCCTTCCCATAGCCTTGAAGAAAGAAGAGAGAACTGGTTGCAAATTTTGAATGAGTTTTCATCCTCTTCAATTGATTTTTCAGGATTGGAAGCCTACCGCTCCTACTCCTGGCAAAAACAATTGCACTTATTTGAAGTTCCTTTCTATTATATTGAATATGGTATTGCACAGCTGGGTGCTATAGGAATGTGGAAGCAATACAGAGAAAATCCTAATAAAGCACTTGAAAACTACAAATACGCCCTGAGTTTAGGCGGGGTAAAGACCTTGCCCGAGCTGTATCGTTCAGCTGGCATATCCTTTGACTTCTCACCTGAAACCATTCAGAATCTGATGGAGTTCGTAAAGAATGAATTAGACAGCTTGTAAAATACCACTTTTAGGGTATGCCATACATTATGTTATTTCTGAAGGAGGACCTAGCTTTGTGGTACTACTAATCAGAGCCTTAACGAAATATCCCAGTGTCTTTACACCGGGATATTATTTTTTACAGGATTTACAAATGCCGTTCACCACCATGTTGATTTCATGGATAGAATACCCTTTGGGTAGGTTCACTTCAGGAATAGTTACTTCATCCAAACACAGTGTTTTTCCACACTGATCGCATTTGAAATGCACGTGATTGTCGTGGTGATGCCCCGTTGAAATACAGGCATCATTACACAAGGCATAGCGCGTAATGTTGTCTGTAGAAGGAATATTGTGTATGATTCCCTTCTCCAAAAAAGTTTGAAGCGTTCGATAAATGGTTACGCGGTCGTATTGATCTGAACATTTGGATTCAATATCCTGATGCGCCAATGCATTGGATGAGGATAAAAAAATATCTAAAATTCGTTTTCTTCCTCCTGTTACACTCAAGGAACTATTTTTTAATATTTGATCACTTTGTTTATTCACATCATTCGCTTAGTAATTCCTGAATATCAAGAAGCATTTGTTCTACTTCGTCTTTTTTTATACCATCGTATATTCCTCTAACCCTGCCTTGTTGATCAACTAGAGCAAAAAATTGTGTGTGCAAAAATTGTTCCTCGATATTTTTACTGCTGTTCTTGGGATCATCCAATAAATAGCTTTCTCTAGCGGATTTATATAGGCTTTCCTTTGAACCTGTCAAGAACCACCAATTGCTTACAGATGCACCCAGAGAATCCGCATATTTTTTAAGTACAGCTACAGAATCTGTTTCTGGATTTACGGTATGAGAAAGAATTAAAAAATGGGGATTGGCTTTCATCTTCTCATACACTTCTTTCATATTCTTGTTCATCTTGGGACAAATACCCTTGCACGTTGTAAAAAAGTATTCTACAACTACTACTTTGTTTACAATATCTTTTTGTGTAATCTCTGTTGAATCCTGCCTCATGAAACGAAAAGACTGAACAGAATTGAGTACCGGTAGCTTAACTTTTTCAAAATCAGTAAGCCTAACCATGGCAAAATAAAATCCCACCAAGAGTACACCAAAAAATCCCAAATAAATAAGCCCCTTTTTCCGCATGATGTAATATTAAAACAAAATTAAATGAACTCGGTTGCGATCTAATTTTTAAAATTTATTGCAACTTTGTTGCAAAATTAGTTAATTTTGTGCTCTTGTCATGTTTAAAATTAACTACGACGCCTTAGGAATAGCTGCTACCATTGCCTGCGCAATCCACTGTGCCCTTTTGCCATTGGTATTAACGAGTTTGCCCATTCTTGGTTTCAACATTCTCAATAATTTTTGGTTCGAAATGGGTATGATCGTGTTGGCTATGGCGATTGGTATTTATTCATTGATGCATGGGTTCAAAAAGCATCATCATCACAAATTACCAATCCTCGTTTTTATGACTGGTATTTCTCTTCTTTTTTTGAAGCAAATATTTCACGCCAAACAAATTTGGTTTTTGATTCCTGCAATGATCTTGATTGTAACTGCACACTATTTAAACTACAGAAATTGCAGAAAATCGAATCAATGTCATGTTGAAGACTGCAATCACTGAGCTGATTTTTCTATGCGCTCAATGACCAAGCGCCCAATTTCTTTTCCCATCAGGTTGCCATTCTCACATCCAGAGCGATAATGAATCCCACCATAAACCCGGCTGATCGAAGCTTCCAAAGCCGCATCCCGAAACGACTTAAATGAACGGACGGGCAGATTATATTCCAATTCAGAAGAATCGGTAAAAGCATGATTCTCCCCTAGCAAATGAGTAAGCATCTCCGCTGCAGCAGAGGAGACTGTGCTATGTCCAGATGTATACTCTGGAAATGGGGGAGTTTGGATATAGGAAATCCATTGCTCCTCCAATAGACGTTGTATAGCTGTTTGTGGACGAATACGTACGGTTCTGTATTTTTCATTCCAACAAGCTATAAATGCATCGTATAAGGCAATAGAGGTGTATGCATATGTTTTTGCAGATGCAGCAAATCCAAGTCCTTTGTCCTTGCATGCTTTTTTAGCTATTGCCAACCAATGACCAGGAGGAGTCATTTTTTTATCTTGAAACATTACATGCCCTTTGTGCTGGGATACAAAAGGATTATCATCCCAAAAGATGGCAATATCAATTTGCTCTTCGGTTAATCCTTTTGATAACGAATACACTTCTAGTAATTCTTTATAAAAAGCAGAATTTTTATTCTCATTGTAC
>JAULVY010000096.1:0-22640 GCA_032110825.1 Chitinophagaceae bacterium
ACCTAACTTCTGAAGCAGCTTCAGTTAAAATGCCATATACAGCTTTGGCTATTTTTTTATTGGTAATCGCTTTTATTTTTATCATCAATAAATTTCCTGAATTCAAAGAAGAAGAAAAATCAGAAACAGCAGGAAGTTTGAGCGGAGCCTGGAAATATCCCCATTTGAGATGGGCCGTGATTGCTCAATTGTTCTATGTGGGAGCTCAAGTTTGCGTGACTAGTTTTTTTGTGCGCATGGCTATAGCCGGTGGAGGTGTAGATGAGAAAACAGCGGGATACTATTTGGGGGTTTATGGAATCTTGTTTATGGCAGGAAGATTTGCAGGAACCTTACTGATGAAATTAATAACACCACCAAGATTATTGACTATTTACGCTATTGCCTGCATTTTACTCAGTATGATAGCCATCTATGCAGATGGGAAAAATGTGGTATTGGCTCTAGGTGGACTTGGATTTTTCATGTCGATTATGTTTCCAACAATTTTTTCTCTTGGCATTACTGACCTCAATGAGCATACCAAACCCGGATCATCCTTGATTGTTATGTCGATCATTGGTGGAGCTCTATTCCCTGTACTGATGGGTAGCATCATCGATCAATCGAATGATAATATTCAAATTGGTTATACTGTTCCTCTCGCTTGCTTTTTTGTGGTATTGTATTATGGACTCAAAGGCTATAAACTTAAATCTTCATGAAACGATATTGCCTAGCATTAGACCTCAAGGATGACGCAGCGGCTATAAAAACCTATGAAGATTATCATAAGGAAGTATGGCCAGAAATTCTAGAAAGTATTCACAGCAGCGGGATTCAAAGCATGAAAATTTACAGGACGGGCAATCGCCTGTTCATGATTATGGAAACAACCGATACATTTCGTTTTGAAGAGAAAGCTTCAATGGATCAATCCAACCCCAAAGTTCAAGAATGGGAAAGCCTGATGGATCAATTTCAAGAACGACTACCCTGGGCTAAACCGGGTGAAAAATGGATCTTAATGGATGAGATCTTTTCAACCGTAGGCTAAATCAATTAAACCCTCCATGTCCCTTGTACAATTTCAAAGGGCCATCCAACTTTAACTCTAATATGGTCATGTATTGATCCTGCATACCTTTGGGTATATCAATGTAAACCAAACCAGGTACTGGACTCCAAGAAATTTTACCAACTACTTTATGGGTTAATGAGCTGCCCTGACCCAGCACGTTAATTGATTTGATTGCGTTATTCAAACCTTTTACCATAATATTCCCAGAAGTATTTCCTTGTAGAAATAAATACAGAGTAGTAGAATCTTTTGAAATGGTTGAAGGTCCGTAAAAATGTCCCTGCATCATAGCGGGACGTGTACCAAAAATTGCTGCTGCATGTTTTTTATTCCATTTTCCTAACTCTTCTAAAACATGTATTTGTTCTTGAGGAATGGTACCATCTTCTTTTGGGCCGATATCTAACAGGAGATTTCCACCATGACTAACCACATCGGCAAACAAAGAAATGATTTCAGAAGGTGTTTTCCAATTGGTGTCAATGTGCTGAAATCCCCAATTGTTGTTGATGGTCATGCACAACTCCCACCAGTTGTATTTGGGTCGGGATACCGGAACATTCTGCTCTGGTGTTTCGTAATCGCCATAGCCCATTAATCTTCCATTGATAATAGCATTGGGATTTTTCTGAAGCAGCATGGATCTAACTTTCTCACTCTCCCACTCTTCAGCACTGTGCTCCCAATCTCCATCAAACCAATACAGATCGGGATTTAACTGAGTAGATACTTCAGTTAGTTGCGACTGATAAAAATTTTTAAAGCGAATCCAACGGCTGGGGTCGTTTTGAACTTTATAACGAGCACTATCTTTTATAAATGCAGGATAATCGGGATGACTCCAGTCGATAAGAGAGAAATAAGCTCCAGCCTTAATGTTTCGTTTTCTCAATTCACTAAACAAAGGCTGCAGCAATTCTTTTTTTGCAGGTGTATTTTTAAATGTACTGTAATGATCTTGGGCAGTATTCCACAAAGCAACTCCATCGTGGTGCTTGGTTGTAATAACAGCATAGTTGGCACCAGAAGCCTGAATCAAATTGGCCCATTGTGTTGGATTGTAGTTTTTAGCAGTAAACCCTTTCAACTGATCCATGTAATTCTCCCAACTGATTTTCTTGTTGTAAAAAGCCCAACTTTCATCAACCCCCTTTACAGCATAAATTCCCCAATGGATAAAAATTCCAAGTTTGGCATCTTCAAACCATTCCATTTTTGAACGGATTGCATCGGGATTGATTTTTTGTTGAGCAGGTAATACAACTGCCCAAAGCATAAAGGCTAAAAGAAGAATTCGATATTTCATTTTAGATGAATTGATCGTTTATTACTCGGGTTGTGGCTCCTTTTCTTTTACCGCTACAAGATCTTCAACAGATACTTGTAAGGGAAGAGAGCCAAGGCTGACAATAGCTTTTTTACCACGCAGCTCCATGAGTGTTCCAACTTTGTTGTTTTGCTTCATCAAAACCAAATTTCCAATGACAGGAGCTGAAGTCAACTCTTCGTATCTGGAATCTAATTTCTTTTTCTTTTTTTCGGTTACCTGCTTTTCTTTTTGTTTGAATAGTAAAGCATGGAGATTCTTCATCAGTTGCTTTTTATCCTGATCAGATTCCGACTTTCTCCAATCGAAGACAATTTGTTTGAGCTTGCGCTCCATGTCTTTTAAGTATGTAAACTTCTCTTGAGCAACGGCATTTTGTTCTTTGAGTAACTCAACTTGTTGTTGGTGCTTTTCCCGATTGATATCATGATGAAGCGATTTCTTCAGGGATTCGTTTTCTTTGATCAATTTTTGAAGCTCTTTTTCTTTCTGCTCTAGTTTTCTCAAATCCTGCTCTGTCTTGTTCAGCAAACGATCGAGTGTAAAGTGATTTTCATCCACAAGCTGTCGAGCTCTATCGATTAGATCTTTAGACAATCCAATACGCTCAGCAATTGAAAAAGTATAGGAACTTCCTGGCTTCCCTATATTCAACTTATACATCGGCAACAGATGCTTTTCATCAAAAGCCATTGCTCCATTGATAATACCCGAAGTCTTACTCGCCATAACTTTCAGATTGAGGTAATGTGTAGTAACTATTCCATAGGCATGGCGCTTGATCAATTGTTCCAAAAAAACTTCAGCAAAAGCACCACCCAAATTAGGATCACTACCACTACCCAATTCATCAATGAAAAACAAGGTTCTGCCATTGGCTTCTTCCATGAAATGTTTCATGTTTTTCAAATGTGCACTATACGTACTCAATTCAAACTCGATGCTTTGGGTGTCGCCTATGTGAATCATCAATTGCTTGAAAATGCCAAATGTAGACTGAGGGTCGGCAGGAACAAGCAGTCCCGACTGAACCATCATTTGAAGTAAACCGGTTGTTTTTAAGCAAACTGTTTTCCCACCAGCATTTGGTCCGGATATGACTAAAATTCTATTTTTTTCATCCAAGTGTAAATCCAGGGGAATGATTGGTTTCCCTGATTTCTTGTTGTATAGCAAAAGCAGAGGATGATAGGCCTTTACCAATTTAATTCCCGATGAATCGATTACCTGCGGCAGATGGGCATCCATTTGAGAAGCCAATTTTGCTTTGGCCCGAATGAAATCATATTCACCCAATACTTCCTGGTATTGAGAGAGTAAAGGTCCGTATACCGAGAGCTGAGCAGTCAGGGTCTTAAGTATCCGGTATTCTTCATCGCGCTCATCGTTTTCCAATGAATAGATTTCATTGTTAACTTCTATGGTTTCCTCGGGCTCGATAAATGAAGTTCTTCGTGTATCGCTTTCGCCATGTAAGATTCCTTTTACAATCCGTTTGTGTTCGGCATAGATTGCCAATACTCTTCTGCCATTGAGAAAAGATTCTTCAATGTCTGCGATATAACCAGATTTATGAAGCTTATTTAAGATTCTATCAAAAGAACGGCGCTGCTCGCTGCGTTTTCGAAAAAGAGCAGTTCGGATTCGAGCCAGATCTGGAGATGCATTGTCAACTACTCTCCCATCTTCACCTATAATTTTAGCAATTGAATCTGAAATGGTTTTTTCATAATACGTAACAGAAACTACTTCAAACAGAGCTGATGAAGCAGAAATTCTCTCCTCCGTAAACCAACGGAAAATATCTTTTATATTTTCGGCGAGGTTTCGGAACTGGAGAAACACCTCACCCGTTAAAACAGCTCCGGGTATCGATAGCAACTTCAACTCTTTTGATAGGTTGTAAGTCTTATCGTGGGAAAATACTTGTCCGGATACCAAGAGCTGATGGTACTGATGCGACTGCCGGAGTTCTTTTTCAATAAACTCCTTTTTGGTGTGGATGCGGAGTTCTTCGGCTTTGGCTCTGGCATACTGAGATCGGGTCATTTCTGCCAGTAGGCTTTTGACCTTATCAAATTCCAATTGAACGACGGCGGACTCAGGATACAACCTCATGTTAAACCATTGCTAAACAAAGGCAAAAGTAATGGTAAATTGAAAGGGAATCTCTTTAAGAATTAACTTAGTAAAAATTAATTATGGTATGGGAATAAAACGATTTTTACCCCTCTGGATCGCATTGAGCTTTATGGCTGGGGCCTGTGCGCAACAAAAGCCTAAAAAAGAAATTCAATCGAAAAAAAATACAATGGATGCAACTATGAAAAAAGAGATTATTACGTTGGGAAATGGATGTTTTTGGTGTACGGAAGCCGTATTTCAACAGGTTAAAGGAGTTCTCCAAGTTGTAAGCGGATACAGTGGCGGACATGTAGAAAATCCAACCTACGAACAAGTATGCGAAAAGAATACGGGCCATGCTGAGGTGCTTCAAGTAACGTTCAATCCCGATGAAATTTCAGTAGATGAACTTTTAGAAATCTTTTGGCAAACACACGATCCTACTACACTAAATCGCCAGGGTAATGATGTTGGTCCCCAATACCGCAGTGTTGTTTTCTATCACACGCCTGAGCAAAAAGAGCGTGCTGAATTTTTCAAGAAAAAACTAGACGAAAGCGGGGCATTCGAAAATCCGATTGTTACAACGATTGAACCGTTTAAAAATTTCTATATAGCAGAAAATTACCATCAGGATTATTACAATCGAAATGGAAACCAGCCCTATTGTTATTTCGTGATTCGGCCCAAGCTAGAAAAATTTGAAAAAGCGTTCAAAGACAAACTGAAAAAATAAAATTCAATCGATGCGTTTACCGTCTGTTTTGTATACCCAAATCTTTCTTTGTTTTACTACCCTGTGTTCATCGATAGTATCTTACTCGCAATTGAATTCTCAACAAAAATCGTATTCGCTTCAAGACACACTGAGAGGCTCAATTGGAGAGGGTCGGAATTGGTGGGATGTAAAACAGTATACGATTTTGGTGGAACCGGATTTTGAACAAAAAAGCATTTCCGGTAAAGTGGATATCACTTTTGAAGTGACAGGCAGTGGGAAAAAAATGCAGATTGATTTGCAGGAACCCATGCTATTGGAAAAAGCATATTTGGGGGATGATGCTTTGGATTACGAAAGAGTTGGAAATGTATATTTCATATCCCTAAAAAAATCATTACCAGTCGGCTCTAAACACAAATTAGCTTTGAAGTATAGTGGAAAAGTTCAGGTAGCCGTGAGGCCTCCTTGGGATGGGGGTTGGATTTTTTCAAAAGATAAATTGGGCAGACCTTGGATGAGTGCTGCTTGTCAGGGTCTTGGAGCCAGCGTTTGGTATCCATGCAAGGATCACCAAAGCGATGAGCCGGATAATGGCGCATTGCTTCGCATTTCTGTTCCCGATACCTTAATGGGCATTGGAAATGGAAAGTTGATTGGGAAAAATCAATACAAGAAGGGATGGACGGTTTACGACTGGGAAGTAAAGAGCCCAATCAACAATTACAACATCATTCCCTATATAGGCAAGTACAGCTCATTTGAAGAACAATACGCAGGAGAAAAAGGAAATCTAGATTGCACGTATTGGGTTTTGGATTACAACATGGATAAAGCGAAACAACAATTTCAGCAGGTTAAACCCATGTTGAAAGCATTTGAACATTGGTTTGGTCCCTATCCATTTTATGAAGATGGATTTAAGTTGGTTGAATCCCCACATTTGGGAATGGAACATCAGAGTGCAGTCGCCTATGGAAACAATTACCAAAATGGTTACCGAGGAAGAGATTTATCTGGATCGGGATGGGGATTGAAGTGGGATTTCATCATTGTGCATGAGAGCGGACACGAATGGTTTGGTAATAATATCACTACCGCAGAAGTGGCCGATATGTGGGTACACGAAGGATTTACCAATTATTCAGAAACTCTGTTTACGGATTATCACTATGGTAAAGAAGCTGGAAATTCCTATGTGCAAGGAACCCGTAAATTGATTCAAAACCAAGGAACAATTATTGGCAAGTACGGAGTAAATGAGGAGGGCTCGGGTGATATGTATTACAAAGGTGGAAATCTAGTCCATTTCATCCGCCAACTGTTTCAAGACGATGAAGCCTTTCGAAAGGCTTTACGTGAAATGAATTGCCGTTTTTATCATAAAATAACAACGTCAGCAGAAGTTGAATCCTTTTGGAGTGAAATGTTGAAACGGGATTTGAGTCCACTGTTTGACCAATACCTCAGGGATTTAAAAATACCTACCCTGCAAGTGAAGCGTGAACGCAATAAGATTGTGTATCGTTGGACGGATTGCAACGATCGCTTCAACCTGCCTGTGAGAATCTACATTAATGGGAAAGCGAGGTGGATAGAAGCTTCAACAGCCTGGAAAGAATGGAAAACAGAGGAACAAAATCCAACGGTAACAGTAGATACTAATTTTTATGTTGGATTTCAATTGACCGACTAACTCAAAAAGAATAGGCTTAATCAATTCTGCATCCTACCAGCTTTTACAAATCGTCTGCTCCAATAAGGCTCATTGAGATCGCTGATAATAACACCCATGGAAGTGGAAGCATGCACGAACTTGTTGTTGGATATGTATAAACCAACATGCGAAATGGATCTTCCGGTGCTAAAAAATACCAGATCTCCTTCTTGAAGTTCCGATACTTCAATTTTTTTGCAGAAATCTGCTTGCTCTCTTGAGGTTCGGGGCAAATCAATTTTAAAAGCATCTGAGGCTAAGCCTTTTACAAATGCTGAACAATCTATTCCATCCATCGAGTTTCCTCCTACCCTATAAGGAACCCCCCACCATTGGTTAATGTATTCAACCAGCCTTCTGTTTGTTAGTTTTTCTACTTCCAGGTCTAACAATATGGCATATCGAAAAGTGTAGGAAGGGATGTATTCAATACTTTGAAAATTATCAAACCCATAACTCTTTTCATTGTCCACAATTCGACCGAGGGAGCCTTCTTTTTCTATTTCGGAGGACTTGGAATTCAGGGAAATAGAAATATCATCAAAAAAGGGTGATTTTTTTGAGTTTGTGGTCTGGGATGGTGTTGGCCTTAGTAGAGCGCAGGACTGCATAAGAGATAGTCCTAAAACCAATCCCACCCAGTTTAAATATGTAGTTTTACTAGTCAAAATTTTTTTCCTGATTTACCTGTGGAAAAACCCGGACTCGGATATGCCCACAATTCACGAAATTTGATGTTTCCCGAATTCCACTCCATGTCGCAATTTTCTCACCTTCACGTCCATACCCAATATTCCCTTCTCGATGGAGCTGCAGGCATTGGAGCTATGTACAAGAAAGCCCTTGAAGACAACATGCCAGCGCTGGCCATTTCAGACCATGGCAACATGTTTGGTGTTTTCCAGTTTGTTGCAGAAGCTTACAAACACAAGGTAGATCCGGCCGACAAAAATAGTCCATTGCGGGTAAAACCCATCATTGGATGTGAATTCTACATAACGGAGAACCGGCATCGAAAGAATTTCTCAAAAGAAGAAAAAGACCCCAGGCATCATCAAATTTTACTTGCAAAAAATGAAACAGGGTATAGAAACCTCGTCAAACTAACCTCTTTGGGTTATATCGAAGGGATGTACAGCAAGTACCCAAGAATCGATAAAGAATTGATTCATAAATACCATGAGGGACTGATTGCAACAACGTGTTGTTTAGGGGCCCTGGTTCCTCAAACCATCATGAGAAAAGGTGAGGCGGAAGGAGAAAATGAGTTCAAATGGTGGCTGAATATTTTCCAAGAAGATTACTATATCGAATTGCAGCGGCATGGAATGGATGAGCAGAATCGGGTGAATCAGGTACTGTTAAAATTTGCCAAGAAGTACAATGTAAAGGTTATTGCATCCAATGATTCGCACTATGTGGATCAAAAGGATTTTAGTGCACATGATATTTTACTTTGTATCAATACCGGAGAAAAGTTAGCCACACCTGCAGCAAGAGAATTTTCAGATGATGATGCCAACTTCAGAAACAAACGGTTCGCCTTTCCAAACGATCAGTTTTATTTCAAGACGACAAATGAAATGAAAGCGGTCTTTCATGATTTGGAAGAGGCCATCGACAACACCAATGAAATTGTAGGAAAAGTGGAAGTCTTGGATCTCAAAAGAGATATTCTTCTACCCCACTTTGTGGTTCCTAAGGAATTTAAAACACAAGACGACTATCTAGAACATATTACCCGAGAAGGAGCAAAAAAAAGATACGATATCCTTACTGCTGAAATTGAAGAGCGTATCGCTTTTGAATTGTTTACGATCAAAACCATGGGTTTTGCCGGTTACTTTTTAATTGTATCCGATTTCATCAAAGCAGGTCGCGACTTAGGTGTTTTTATCGGTCCGGGTAGAGGTTCCGCAGCAGGAAGTGTGGTGGCGTATTGCATTGGCATCACCAACATCAATCCTATTAAATACAATCTGCTTTTCGAAAGATTCCTAAATCCTGATCGGAAGTCGATGCCGGATATAGACACGGATTTTGATGACGAAGGCCGACAGAAAGTGATCGATTATGTTGTAGACAAATACGGGAAAAATCAGGTTGCGCAAATCATCACCTATGGTACCATGGCTGCGAAGATGAGCATCAAAGACGTTGCCAGAACCATGGATCTACCTCTTCCTGAATCTAATATTCTTGCCAAATTTGTTCCGGAAAAACCGGGAATTACATTGAAAAGGTTGTTGCATGCTCCTTTAACGGGAGAAAAAAGTTTGCAGGAAAAAGAAACCTTGAATCCCGATGAAATTGAAAATGCAAAACTGCTACGTGAGATTTATGCAGGTAAAGATTTAAGAAGTCAGGTCTTACACGAAGCAGAAGTATTGGAAGGTTCTGTTCGAAACACGGGCATACATGCTGCAGGTATTATCATCGCTCCCAAAGACTTAACGGAATTGCTTCCGGTATGTATAGCCAAAGACTCTCCCATGTGGGTTACACAGATCGAAGGAAGTGTGATTGAAGAGGCTGGTGTTATCAAAATGGACTTTCTGGGATTGAAAACCCTCAACGTGATCAAGAGTGCTTTGGAGTTGATTAAAATGAATTATGGAATTGAAATCGATATCGATAAAATTCCGCTTGATGATGAAAAAACATTTACGCTCTATCAAAGAGGCGAAACCATCGGAACATTTCAATTTGAAAGTCCCGGTATGCAAAAATACCTACGCGATCTCAAGCCAGATAAGTTTGAAGATCTGATCGCTATGAATGCGCTCTATCGACCGGGGCCGCTGGAATACATTCCCAATTTCATCAATAGGAAACACGGGAAAGAGCAGATCGCCTATGATCTCGAAGAAATGGAAGAATACCTGCATGAGACGTATGGAATTACCGTGTATCAGGAGCAGGTGATGTTGCTTGCCCAAAAGTTGGCAGATTTTAGCAAAGGAGATGCCGACGTATTGCGAAAAGCAATGGGTAAAAAGCAGAAATCGGTGCTGGACAAAATGAAAGACCAGTTTATCGGCAATGCTTCAAAAAAGGGGTTTCCGGAAGAGAAGCTTCAAAAAATCTGGACAGATTGGGAGGCTTTTGCGCAATACGCATTTAATAAATCACACAGTACCTGCTATGCCTATATCGCATATCAGACTGCCTATTTGAAATCACACTACCCCTCTGAATTCATGGCGGCTGTTTTAAATCATGCTGGATCTATTGAAAAAATTACATTCTTCATGGAAGAATGCAAACGAATGGGATTGAAAGTCTTGGGCCCAGATGTAAATGAATCACTCAAGAGTTTTGCAGTGAATGCCAAAGGAGAGATCCGAATTGGACTTGGTGGACTAAAAGGCGTTGGAGAGGCAGCCGTTGAATCTATGATTGAAGAAAGAAAGAAAAACGGTGTATTTACATCGATTTTTGATTTGGTGAAGCGCGTGAATCAAAGGTCTGTAAATAAAAAGTCTTTGGAAAGTCTAGCCATGTCTGGCACATTTGATTGTTTTCCTGAAATGCATAGGGCGCAGTATTTCTTTCATCCCGAAGGAGATACCTCCAATGGATTGGAAAAAATCATTCGGTATGGCAACATTTGGCAATCACAGTCCACTCAAAACCAAAACACTCTATTTGGAGATTTATCGTTGGTTCAGGAAATTCCTCCGCCCAAAATACCGGATTGTCCTCCTTGGTCGCTAACGGAGTTATTGGATCACGAAAAAGATGTAACGGGAATGTTTTTAAGTGGGCATCCCTTGGATCACTATCGTTTTGAACTAAAATATTATGGCATCAGTTCCATCGAGGATTTTAATGCCTTCAAAGAGTCCATTCCATTGCAAAAAAATCCGGGATTGTCATTCAAATTGGCTGGATTGGTGACATCCTCACAGCATAAAATTTCCCGTGCCGGGAAAAAATACGGAAGCATCACCATTGAGGATTTTGGTGGGAAAGTTGAACTCACTCTTTTTGGAGATCAATATGTTCGGTTTTCAAACTATTTCACGGATGGCATCTGCATTCATATCAAAGGAAGCTTTGAAAAGTGGGAAAGCAGAAACGAATGGAATTTCAGGGTAAATGAAATTTGCCTGCTTGAAACCATCAAGAGGGTAAATACACGTCAACTTCAAATTACACTTCAGGCAGGGATTTTAAACGGAACGCATGTAGATTTCCTCAAGCAAAACTTCAAGAAACACCCCGGAAGGGCTCGTTTTAAGATGTTGTTGGTGGATCAGGTTGAAAAGCTAATGGTACCCATGCGAACCACAGAAAAAGGCTTTGAAATGAATGACGAATTGGCTGAGTTTCTAGAAAACAACCCTCATATAGAGGTTCAAGTTGACAGCGCTTAACATGCGATTAGACAAAAAGCCAAATTCTGAAAAAATGGAACTAATTTTGCATCATTAAAATTAAATAAAATACAAAAGAATACATGGCAAAGGAATTCAACGACAGTAACTTTCAGGTAGAGGTACTGGATTCAGACAAGCTTTCAATGATCGATTTTTGGGCAGAATGGTGTGGCCCTTGCAGGGCTATTGGACCTGTTGTAGAAGAACTTTCAAAAGAATTTGAAGGAAAGGTAAATGTTGGGAAAGTGAACGTAGATCACAATCCTCAGCTTTCCATGAATTATGGAATTACATCCATTCCAGCTATTTTGTTCATCAAAAATGGCCAGGTTGTGGATAAGCTCGTAGGCGCCCAACCCAAACACAGCTTTGTTAAAAAGATTGAGGCACACCTTTAATTAAGGTTTTCACTACTTTTGAAACCGTCAGCAACTGACGGTTTTTTTTTATTTCATGGCAACCATCCGAAAACAAAGCATCGTTTCATCCTTATTTATTTATGGGGGTTTTGTCATTGGTGCCATCAATGTACTTGTTTTGTTTCCCAAGTATTTCAGTCCGGAAGAATTTGGACTCACCCGAATACTCATGGACATAGCCATGATACTGGCTGCATTAGGAACAGCAGCATTGATTCCAGTTGGGTTTAAGTTTTTCCCCTTTTACAAGCATTATTTACCCAAAAAGAAAAACGATCATTTCACGTTGCTCTTGTCCCTTTTTCTGGCATCCCAGGTTATTCTAATTCTAATTTACCCCATTATAAAACCTTGGATTATTCGAAAATTTAGTGTGCGATCGCCTATTCTCATTGAACATTTGGATCTTGTTCTACCCTTGACTTTTTTCATGGGACTTTTTTCCTTGCTTGAAACTTTTTCCTGGAATATTGGAAAACAAATTATTGCTAACCTGACCAAGGAGCTTTTGTTTAGAAGCATTGTAATGATTTTAATTGCTTTGTGGGTTGTGGGATGGGTTTCCGATTTTGATGAGTTTATAGGAATCTATGCCTACTCGTATTTGCCATTGGTGCTCTTGTTGGCTTTGGTCATTGCATCTTCAAAACAATACCATCTTACTTTTAAAATCAGTAAGCTCACCAAACGTTTATATCCCACAATGGCACGTTTTGGAGGTGCCTATTTTTTTAGCTCACTGCTGAATGTTGTGGCAAAAACCAACGACACCATCATTATAGCATCGCAATCAACGGGTGGTTTAGCTGATGCAGCCATCTTTACCATAGCTACCTACTTGGTAACCGTAATGGAAGTACCTCAACGCAGTGTTGTTTCAGCTGCAACACCTCAAATTGCTCAGGCCTGGAAAGATCATGATATCATGAAACTTGATAGGCTATACACGAAAACAGCCTTGAATTTGTTGATTGTGGCCTGTGGTATTTTGGGAATTATTTTTCTCTGCACTCCCCTTCTCTTGCAGTTTTTGGGACAGCCGTATAAGGCCGTGCCTCTTCTATTGCTCATCCTGGGTTTTAGCAAACTGATTGATTTGGGAACGGGCATGAATTCTCAAATCCTGCAACTTTCAAAACATTGGAGAATTGATTTATTTACCAATATTTTATTTGTTGGTGTCTCCATTGTATTAAATTATTTTCTTACCAAAGCCTACGGCATTACAGGGACAGCTGCCGGAAGTTTAATTTCAATTGTTGCGTTTAATGGAATTCGTTTTATATACATTAAAAAGATATACAACCTACAGCCTTTTTCATCTAAAAATCTTTTAACTCTTCTGGCCGCATCCAGCTTAACCTTGGTTCTCTATATGGTCGACTTGGGATTGGGAGTTTGGTTTGAGAGCATTGGTAAGAGTATTGTTTTTGTCGCGGCTTTTGGGGGAATAATCCTAGGATTTAATGTATCGCCTGATCTCACCGAATTATTCAAAATCATTCAGTCGCGTTTGAGATCTAAGGAAAAATAAAATTGTAAATTACCGTCCAAATTTGAATCACATGCAAATTCAATGGGAAAACCTGAGCAGAGGCGTTTTAGGAATGTTTTTTTTGATTGCACTTTGCTATGTGTTGAGCAACAACAGAAAAGCCGTCAATTGGAAATTGGTTTTTTATGGTATAGTTGCTCAAATTGCATTTGCCATAGGAGTATTAACCCACGGAAAATATAATTTTTTTAGGATCCTGATTCAGTGGCTTTCTGAAAAATTTGTTGAATTGATTAATCTGTCGCATAAGGGTATTGAATTCATGTTTGGAAACCTAGCCGATAGTTCGGGAAGCTGGGGATATACTTTTGCAATTCAAGCTCTTCCAAACATCATCTTCTTTGCGGCTTTATCATCACTATTCTATTACCTGGGAATCCTTCAAAAGGTTGTTCAATTTTTTGCAATCCTGCTAAGCAAACTTAAAATATCGGGTGCAGAGAGCGTATCCACTTCTGCTAATATCTTCTTAGGACAAACCGAAGCGCCATTGATGGTTCGACCATTTTTGGAGAAAATGAACCGAAGTGAAATTCTCTGTATCATGGTGGGTGGTATGGCAAATACTGCCGGTTCCGTATTGGGTGCCTATGTTGGATTTTTAGGCGGGAACGATCCTACCCAACAACAATTTTTTGCGTTGCACTTACTGAGTCAGTCGATTATGAGTGCTCCAGCAGCAATCGTTTGCTCCAAAATACTATTTCCTCAAACCGAACCCATTGAAGAGAAGATCATCATTTCAAAAGATAAGTTTGGTGAAAATGCATTGGATGCTATTTCATTGGGCACTACAGATGGATTGAAATTGGCGGTAAACGTTGGCGCTATTCTCATTGTATTTACCGCATTGATGTATGTATTGAATTGGATCTTGGGATCTGTTGGATACTATACCGGAATTAACGATTGGGTAAATACATTTAGCAAAGGCCGTTACGATTCCCTTTCTTTTCAAATGATTCTTGGCTATGTATTCTCACCTATTGCCTGGCTCATTGGAGTGGGTCAACAAGACATGATATCGGTGGGACAGCTGCTGGGCGAGAAAACCATCATCAATGAGTTTCAAGCGTACATCACCTTTGGTAAAATGAAAGCCGAGGGACTCATCTCAGACCCTAAGTCCATATTGATTACCACCTATGCTTTATGCGGATTTGCAAACATCGCATCAATTGGTATTCAAATTGGAGGAATCAGTCAACTTGCCCCTACACAACGCAAGAACCTCACTGAGTTGGGAGTAAAAGCATTGATTGGGGGAACGATAGCTTGCCTCATGTGCGCCTGTATTGCAGGAGCACTTGGTTAGTATTAATTTCATGCGACTCAACACATGCACATATGGATTTAAAGTCCTGCTGGTGCTATGCTCCTTTCAATACTCATTTGGACAATTGAAAGTAGAGGTCATCAACGGACAACGAACTGCTGTTACCGGTTCACTGAAGAACTGGACGCCGGATGTTAATGATCCTATTTTAAAAATAAAAACACGCGACGAAAAAGGATTAATCCATGCACAGGATTTAAAACCCTTGATTTTTAAACGATACCAAGAGAAAAAGAAAACGGAAGACGCACTTTGGTACAAAAGCAGGAACAAAAATACACTTCCAGAAATATCATCTGCTAAAAATTCAACATCCTCCACCCTATACAAAAACCAAGGAAATACATTTGTAAATACTACCATTGAAGGGCAACCGTATAGTAAAATCAATCCAGCAGATCCCAGCCTAGCTGTTGGCCCAAATCATATCATTCAAATGATCATTGGAAACAATGGTAGTGCTTTGTTTTCCATCTTAGATAAATCCGGAAACGTAATGGTCCCATCTGCTTACATGGATCAATTGCCAGGAGCGAGCTACAACGGTGGTGGAGATTGCATTACCTGGTACGATCAGTTTAGTGATCGTTTTGTGATGAGTGAATTTGGGGATTCATCTAAAACAGGTATCCAAATGAACAGCCTGATCCTTGCGGTATCAGCAACAAATGACCCTACAGGCAGCTGGTATATATATGAGTTTTATTCTGGTGATTTTTTCCCTGATTACCCCAAATACGGAAACTGGCCATCCGCTTGGTTTGGCGTAACGCGAGATTTTACATCGGAGTACCAGGGAAACTCGATCTGGGCTTTTAATAAATTTGATCTCCTAAACGGAAAACCGATTGCACAAGTGGTGCGAACCCGATTAACAGATCCCGACGATAAATACAATTCACTTGTTCCAGTAACTACGGCAGGTTCGTTTCAAACGAATGAAAACAAAGGTCTGTTTCTCTATTTCAACGACGATGAGCTAACGGCAAGTCCAACCGATGTTGACAGCCTAACAATCCTCTCATTCACTCCGAATTTTACAAACCCATCCCAATCTATTTTATCGGTTGAAAAATCAATTAAAACAGCACCTTTCAGCAGTCAGGTTTGTGCCACTCGAAATTGTGCACCCTCTCCTGCTGGAGGATATGATGTGATCAGTGATCGTCTGATGCACAAGCCTTATGTACGAGATTTTGGAAGTTATCAATCAATCGTTGTGAATCATGCGGTGGATGTTAATGGAAATGGACTGGCCGGGATTCGTTGGTACGAATGGAGAAAAAATGGAAACTGGGATTTATTTCAACAAGGAACGTTTTCACCTCAAGAACCTTCGGCTTGTAACGAAATTCCACGGCGGCATCGATTCATGGGGTCTATACTGCAAAATGCGAAGGGACAGATTGCATTAGGCTATAATTACAGCAGCTCAGCTGATTTTGCGTCTCTGGCTGTAAGTGGGAGAAACAATTCTGATGCCTTGGGAGAAATGAGTTACGATGAAAAAGTACTGACAAAAGGAACTGAATACGGAACAGAAGGATTTCGATGGGGTGATTATAATGATATGGTTCCTGATCCTACACAGGATTCTGTTTTCTGGTTTACAGGCATGTATGGCTTTACATCGGCAACCTGGAAAACCAGTATACATTCCATTGTTCTTAGAAAGAATTTTTCTTGGGATGCTAAATTGGTTGAAATTGAATACCCAACTTCCTGTACAAATTTGTGCAACGGAAGGATAGCTCCTAAAATCAGAATCAAAAACAATGGTGAAGAAACTATCAATACCCTTATTATCCTATGCAACTTGAACAACAATGAACTTTCCCGATTGAACTGGACTGGCTTGATCATTCCAGGAGCTGAAAATTCTATTGCATTACCTGAAATCAATTTTCCAGAGGGAATGTCGAAGCTCAAAATTGAAATCCTCAATCCCAATGGAAACCAAGATGAAAACAAAGAGAATGATCTAAAAGAGGTAGAACTGACAGTAGCATTTGCTTCTACTCTTCCCTATACAGTCGATGCCGAAGACGGCCGCATGCCACCGCAAAACTGGATTCTTACCTCAACAGGAAGTAATGGTTATGGGTGGAAGGTTTCAACACAAGCATCCTACAAAGGGCAAAATAGTTTCTGGGTAAATAATTTCGATTTCAATGAAAAAGGGAAAACCACTGAACTCGTTTCTCCAAGAATTTCAATAGCAGACTTTGATTCCGTTCAATTGAGTTTTGGTCTCTCTGCTGCATTGTTTGATACCAAGGCTAGGGATACACTTGAACTGATGGTATCATCCGATTGTGGAGCTACCTATTCCACCGTTTATAAAAAATGGGGCGAATCGCTTGCGACTAAAAATGGGTTTGTAACAAATTCATTTATACCCATCTCTTTGGACTGGAGAAAAGAAATCATAGATCTGTCTTCGTATTTGGGTAAGCAAATCAACCTGAAAATTAAAGTGACAAATGATTTTGGTAATAATATCTATATCGACGATATCCGGTTTGAGGGTATTAATTTCTCAGATCATGATGTTGCTATAGAAAGCTTTTCCTCGCCAAAACTCGTGGGATGCGAAAATGCAATAACTCCTGTTATCTCATTCAGAAACTTGGGTAAAAGACAATTGAGTTCAGTAGATATTTCCATCTGGCAAAATGGAATTAAAAAAGAAACTAAAAAATGGACAGGTATTCTTAATCGCTTGGGAACTGGATTGATTTCATTCAGTTCGCTTGCGGCACTTGCATCAAATGATTTAATCGCCGTAGTTGAAAACGTAAACGGAACTTTAGATCAGAATAGATCCCAGGACACATTGAGAACATCCTACTTCATCAGTTCACTGAAAACCAGTCCATGGTCGGAAGACTTCAACAGCACATCAGCGATTTCACTATGGCCTTCTTCGAATATAGGTCATGGCGATTCATGGGAAAGGGTTTCGGTTCCTTTGCCCCGACTATTTTCGTTAAGCATCAAGAATTACAAAAAAATTCCATTTACGTCATCAACATACTCTCCAAGATTGCGTATTGCAAAAGCGGATTCAGTATACCTATATTTTGATTTGGCTGCTGCAAATAGCTTGGGTAAATCTGACACATTGCAAATCGAATGTTCGTTCAATTGTGGGGAGAGCTGGGATCTGGTATATAAAAAAGGAGGGAATGAATTACAGACATCCGTCATCGGTAATTATGATGATTTTATACCTCAAAAAGAAAGTGACTGGAGAAGAGAAAAAATAGACTTGACCATACTATCAAAAGAAAAAGAAGAAGTTCTGCTAAGATGGACCAATATTGGCGGTGGCAATAACAATATTTATATCGATAATGTCTCCGTTATTCCCAGTGTACTACCCGATCAATTAAAAGAAAGAGGGTGGCTTTTATCGCCTAATCCAACAACAGATTTTGTTTACGTTCGATTTTACCCGAACGGCAGAGAAATCAAATCCATCATTCTCAGTGATCTGTTGGGCAGGAAGCTTAGATCATGGGAAGTACGTCAGGATTCCTTTAGCCAGACGATCCCTATTGATATGAGACCCTATCCCGCAGGCACTTACGCGCTACAATTGATCTATGCAGACAATACAGAGACGATCTTAGTAGTAAAATCAGCCAACTAGCAATCAAATTGGGTGGGTCTTTAATTGCGCTGTATTTTTGCAAAAAATTACTTTATGGGTAGCGTAAGGGCTGAATTGAGCAAGTTGCCTGGATTGGCAAAAGAGTTTAAGGGAATTGCTGAGAAAATCGAAAACAAGCAAAGAATAAGCACAGAAGAGTGTTTGTATTTATTCGAAAGAGCTCCCTTGGCAACTGTCGGGGTCATGGCCAATTATATTCGCGAACTCAAGCATGGTGATATTACGTATTTCAACAGAAATTTTCATATTGAGCCTACCAATGTTTGTGTATTCTCCTGTAAATTCTGTTCGTATTCCAGATTATATGCCAAGCGAGAAGAAGGCTGGGAACTGAGTATTGATGAAATGGTGGAGAAAGTAAAATCCTATGACGGTCAGCCGATTACAGAAGTACACGTTGTTGGCGGCGTTCATCCAAAAATGGATTTGTATTTTTTTGAAACGCTGCTGAAAAAAATCAAAGAACATAGACCTGAATTGCACATCAAAGGCTTTACCGCAGTGGAATTGGATTATATGTTTCGAAAAGCCAAGGTCAGTCGACTTGAAGGAATGACCGTACTGCATAAAGCAGGACTGGATTCATTACCTGGAGGTGGAGCTGAGATTTTTCATCCAGACATCCGCAATCAAATTTGCGCTGATAAAGTAGATGCTGACGGTTGGCTGGATATTCATGCAACGGCACATCGATTGGGTATGCATAGCAATGCAACCATGCTATACGGACATGTTGAGAAATATGAGCACAGGGTGGATCATATGGATCGCTTGAGAAAATTGCAGGACGAAACGGGTGGCTTCAATACATTCATTCCGTTGAAGTTTAGAAATCAGGACAACGAGATGAGCCATATACAGGAAGTAAGCGGTATTGAAGACATGAAACTGTATTCCATAGCAAGGATATTCATGGATAATTTTCCTCATGTAAAAGCCTATTGGCCTATGTTAGGAAGAGAACAGGCACAGCTCACATTGGCCTTTGGCGTAAATGATATGGATGGAACGATTGATGATTCCACCAAGATTTATTCCATGGCTGGAAGTGAAGAACAAAATCCAAGCATGAGCACAGAAGAGTTGGTAGGTATGATTCATGCAGTAGGGAGAAAAGCAGTAGAGCGAGACACGCTCTATCATGTTGTAAAAGAATACGAACTGGTTTAACACTCACTCAAACTGAGTGGAATTTGAAGTGCCAATCCCCCATCGGATGTTTCTTTGTATTTGGCACTCATATCTCTTGCAGTTTCCCACATGGTTTTGATAACAGCATCCAAACTTACTTTGGCAAAATCAGGTGCACTTTGTAATGCCAGTTGTGCAGCTGTAATGGCCTTGATTGCACCCATGGTATTTCTCTCGATGCAAGGCACCTGAACCAATCCGCCGATTGGGTCACAGGTTAGCCCAAGATGATGTTCCATGGCAATTTCTGCAGCCATCAATGCCTGTCGCTGTGTTCCACCCAATGCCTCACATAAACCGGCAGCTGCCATTGCACTGGATACTCCAATTTCAGCCTGGCATCCGCCCATAGCAGCAGAAATGGTTGATCCCTTTTTGAAGATGCTTCCTATTACAGATGCAGTGAGTAAAAATGGTATTACTTTTTCTTCACTTCCTTTTTCACAGAACACAACCATGTATTGAATAACAGCAGGTATTACACCAGCAGCTCCATTGGTTGGGGCAGTAACGACTCTACCGAAAGAAGCATTTTCTTCATTTACGGCTAGCGCAAAACAACTGACACAATCCAAAATATAACTGAAATCATTTCCTCCTTCTAAGAAGGCCTGTGCCCAATCCGTGCTGTTGTTGTAGCTCCTTCCTTTTACTAATTTTTTATTTAAATCAAATGCTCTTCGCTTCACATCCAGTCCACCGGGTAATGTTCCCTGAACATGGCAACCTTTGTACATGCAGGCTTTCATGGTTTCCCAGATCTTCTTCACTCCTTCTAGCGTTTCCTGTTCCAATCTCCATGCTGATTCATTTTCCAACACGATTTCATGTATCGACATACCCGTTTTCATGCACCAATGCATCAGATCATTGGCGGTATTGATTGGAAATGGAAGTGAAACGGAATTGGATGGCACTTTTACTTCATTTTCTTTTTCTATAAATCCGCCACCAATGGAGTAATAGGTTTGTGCAATATGTTCTTCGTTGGAGCAGGAAGCTAAAAAACTGATGCCATTAGGATGATACGGCAATGTTTCAGTAATAAAAAAGTCGATGTCTTCTCTTGGATCAAATTCAATTTCGTGTTTTCCTGCAAGCAACAGACGTTTGGAAGTCAAGATGGAATCGATAAACCCCTTAATCTGACTGGTGTTGATGGTTACAGGGTCTTCTCCTGACAAACCCAGCTGAACCGCTAAATCGGTACCATGCCCTTTGCCTGTTTTGGCCAAGGACCCGTATAAAATCACGCGCACATGATCAACCGTATCCAATTTACCTTCACTAATCAAAAAGTGGCAAAACTGCTCTGCCGCTCTCCAAGGACCCAAGGTATGGGAACTGGATGGGCCTACGCCAATTTTAAACATATCAAAAACGGAAATAGACTGATGCATGATGCTTGGAATATTTCTTTAACTTGGATCTATAAAATTACTAAAATGAAACGGCTTGCACTATTTCTAGTTTGTATTCTTCCTTCTTTGGTGTTTGCACAAGAAAAAAAATCTGGAGATGATATGCTTGGTGTTTGGCTTACCGGTTCTGGAAACGGTAAAGTTGAGGTTTATAAAAATGGTTCAAATTACCAGGGAAAAATAGTTTGGCTTCAAGAACCTACTGATCCTAAAACCGGAAAAGCAAAAACAGATGTAAATCATCCCAACAAATCCTATCACAGTCGTCCGGTGATGGGATTGATAAACATTTGGGGCTTTAGTTACAAGGGAAACCACGAATGGGAAGGCGGACATATCTATGATCCTAAAAATGGCAAAGAATACAAGTGCATCATTACCATGAAAGATAAAAACACGCTCAATGTAAGAGGCTATATTGGGATTACACTGATTGGTAGAACCGATGTGTGGACGCGATCAAAATTATAAGACTAAGCAGCTACCAAGGTAATTTCAAAAATCAAAACACTGTTTGCGGGTATTGATCCCACCGTTCTGCTTCCATAGCCCAGTGAAGGTGGTAGATACAATTTGATTTTACCTCCGGCATTGATGAGTGGAAGTCCCATTTGCCATCCCGTAATGAGTTGTCCCAATTGAAAGGTTACAGGAGATGATCCTGTTTGATCGAACGTAGTGCCATCCACCAACTTACCCTGGTAGTATAAAGTAACATTTGAACAAATCGTTGGTTTATTTCCTGCTCCCTGAACATCTATTTTATAATAGAAACCTAAATTACTTTTAACAGCATCTGTAATTCCTTTGTTTTCCAAATAGGCTTCCACTGCTGTAATTTCTGATGCAGGAACAGCGATCTGAGGAATAGACGCATTGCAGGTAAAACTTTGGTAGCTTTCTTTTAAACAACCGGAAAACAGAATGACCACAACCGCCAACAGAAGGAAACGCATGCCTGATTTCATTTTTGTTTGTTTTAGATCCGCAAATATCATAAAATTCCGGGAATAGCTTCGTGCTTTTCTCTAGATTTTAACTCCAAATACTGTTGCTCTAGCTTCTCCCATCTCATTTTTCTATTCATCATTCCTACAAAAGCAGCAATCAGGGCAATGGCTACTACAAGAACGGTGGGATTAAATTGACTCATTCCAACAGCATCTGCTCGCTTATACCAGAATCGGCCGACTAAAAAATTAACGACAATGGGTAATGAAAACAAGATTCCCAAAGGAAGTCCGAACATCAGTTGATTGATGGTCTTCTTTTGTTTTAGTCGGTTTGCTTCCCAGTATGCAATGAATTTTTCTTCGTCTGCCGTGTAAGCCATAAATTTTCTCTAAATTACAAGAATATGAGCGGTTGTTGATGTGAAGAAAGAATTTTCTCACGAACCCGTTAATGAATGAAACCCAATTATTTATTTTTCCTTTTCTCACTCGTTGCCATTGCTGAAATTTCTCTATTGGCCCAAGACGGAGAAGCTTATCGATACCTCACAAAACCATTGATCATCCCTACATTGGCTGCCACGTATATAGTCAGTTTGAGGGTAAAAAAAATCATTTGGAAAGATGCTTTGCTCTGGGGACTATTCTTTTCTTGGATCGGTGATTTGCTTTTACAGAAAGAGGCTTATTTTGTACCCGGACTCGCCAGTTTTCTGACGGCACATGTTTTTTACATTTTCTTTTTTAGCAGAACTGTTTCA
>JAULVY010000097.1:0-4338 GCA_032110825.1 Chitinophagaceae bacterium
TTTTAAAACTCAATTTTGAAGTAATTGGATGAAACATCACAGCTCCCAGTTCAAATCCCAACCCGGGTCTATGGTTAACAGCATCTTTTACGTTGGTTGCGAAAAGAGAATTGGTTCTAAATGGAAAAGAGGCAAATTGGAAGCTGGAACGAGAAGCCTCTCCGGTAAGCGCTCTGTAGCTAACTGTTGGACCGCCATATATCTGCCAACTAGCTCTTTTTGAAATGAATTTTGCTGCATCGATAACATCGTCCAATGCAGATGATAGGGTAGCTTCTAAACTTTTATGTTTCACATTCTTTTTTTCGCTTCCTACACTTTTTTCAAGTGATACAGAATTTAATTCTGAGATCGAGATGGGTGGGGTTATGGTTTCGGGGAATGAAACCGAGTAATTTGTTTTATTATTTTCAGGAATTTGATATTGTGGAATAGGTTGTTCAGTGGGCAAAATTATCATTGCTTTCTTTGTGTCAACAAACGGAGCTATGTTGACTATCTTTGTATCAGCAAGGGGGTCTAAGTTTACGGGGAATGGATTTTTTTCAATCCATTGTTGAGCGTAAAGTCCAGCAGGACCCTCGTACGTTGAAAGTGTTTGCTTTTTCACCACAACGGCAGTTGCTGAGCCTAAAAATAAGAGAAGGGCTAGAGAAAAATACATCCAGCTTCTGTTCGGATGCATTTCTTTGTGAATGCTTTTCCAAACACGATCAGAAGGATAAAGCAGATACTGGTCTGATTTTTCCTTCAGCAGAGATTCAAGTTCGTTTGACTCGTAATTCATTTCTCACGTTTTGGCTTCTTCCCGTCTTAACCCATCAAAACAGGGGATAGCCATTCTTTTTTTTCTTTAGTGGGTCGGAGGATATTCTTTTTAATTAATATCTCTTCTAATAAATTTCTTGCCCGCGTAAATTGGGAACGGCTTGTACTTTCTTCTATCTCAAGTAATTCTCCAATTTCTTTATGAGAATAGCCTTCGATAGCGTATAAATTCAAAACAGTTCTGTATCCAATTGGCAGACTTCTAATACATTCTATTATTTGCTTTGCCTGAATCATGCTGGGGATACTATCTTCCCGTGTTACCATGGCTTCTGCATAAGAAAGATCAACATTATCGGCAAACTTTTTATTCTTCTTCAGATGATTGATGCAGGTATGAACAACGATACGCAAAATCCAACCTTCGAATGATCCTCTGTTCTCAAATTTCTCGATTTGGGTAAAAACTTTGATAAATCCCTCTTGGAGCATGTCTTCTGCATCTTCTCGATTCTTAGCGTAACGGTAGCAAACCGATAGCATTTTAGGACTGTATCGGGAATACAATTCTTGTTGCGCTATAGCATCGTTTTTCAAACAACCTGAAAGAAGCATTTCTTCAGTCATGAAATCCATGTTGATTCCACGTAATTTAAGACAATTTTTCAATTGAATACGCTGCTTAAACAGGATAAGGGCTAAAGGAATCTAACCCATTGATTTAGAATCTTCCACGCAAACTAAGGCTTATATTTCTACCTGCTGCACTGAAACCGGATCCAAAGTATCTGTAATTGAGATCTGCTATATTTTCTATGCCCAGTTGAATCTGCCAATATGTGTTCCAGGTGTAGCTGAAGCGCATATTTACCGTTTGCCATGCGGGTGTTCCCTGAGGTGTGGCATATTGAGCATTGTCTTCACCATCGGGATTGTAATCATCTAATCGCTTCCAGCCATTGTAAATCACAAATGCTTCGGCAAACCATTTGGAATTATCGTAGGTTAAACTGAGTTTGCCGAATGACGGAGGGATATGATCCAACGGTTTTGTTTTAACGATTTCCTTTACCAATGCATACGAGCCATCGGTTTGCTTTCTATAGATGGGTATTGGCTTGGTTGGATCTGTTAAGAAATATCCTCTGACCAAGTTTACATTTGCATGTGCTTGCCAATATTTCCCCCATTTGCTCTTGAGTTCAATACTTCCACCAAATAGTTTAGCTCGATTGATATTTTGATTGGCAAGAACCTGGGTATTTACATTATAATACATAATCGAGTCTTTCCCATTCAACTGAAACGGAGCTTTAATAATAGCCTGATTGAAGCGTGTATGGTATGCAGTTAGTTCTACTGAAAGAAAGGGAGTAAGTTGTTTGTTGATTCCAGCATCTAAATTATGTGTGTATTCTGGTTTCAAATTTGGATTTGGAACCGCAACCTGATTGGCAGAAGTACTGGTTTCAAATATCTTACTCAAGTCATCTATGTTGGGAACGCGAAATCCGTTTGCATATCCAAATCGAATTCGGGTTGTGTTTTCAATATTGTATACCAAACCGATGTTTCCGGTAACAGCTGTATTGTTTTGAATAACACGGGTAACCGGGAGTTGGAAAAATGAGTTATCGGCTATGGTTGAAAACAAGTTGCTGTATTGTAGTCGAATGCCCTCATTGAGTACCCACTTGGTATTGGTGAACTTGTGAATATGTTGAACATATACTGCAGCAAAATTCATATGATTTTTCCCATTTGGATACCGAGAGTCTAGAGATGAAATTTGTTGGGTTAGCATATTTGTTCTCTCTCCAATTGATTTAACCGAATTGACTTGAAAATCTATTCCTGTAACAAATTCATCTTGTTTTGATTTTCTTCTGGCATCTAATGTCAATCCACCCACCTTTACCAATTCCAATCGCTTATCCAACTGATCGTATCGCTTGTATTCTCTTGTAATCCTACTTTCTTCAATTTCCTGATAGCTTGTTACCAAATTGTACTCTTGGAAAAAGCCAGTCCCGTTTTGGTGATTGAACTGGTAAGAAAGCAATTTTCGTTTCTGTGGACCGTAATACCACGAAGCAAATCGAAGTCTATTATTTCGTAAATCTTGAAGTCGATCGTAACGAGGTATATCAGAAGAGTTAGAAATTTGAAAATTCAATCCATGTGTATTTTTATCGTTTGCCTTGAATATGATTTTTTGCAAAACATCAACCTGGCTGTACCCAGAAAAACGTTGGATTCGATCATTGGAATTCCTAACGATCGTATCACCTTGGGTTCCATTGTAGGGTTTAACATAAAACGGCCTTGTCCCAAAGCCCTCAAACCCGCGCATGTCGTTTTTCCCCATTTTCATATCACCAAATTCGCTTTGCGTTACACTCGTTAAGAAGCCCCATCTTTTTTTGCCAATGTTGACATCGGCATGAATTGTTTTTTCAGAATTCGCTGATGAATATCGAATCAATGCGTTGGAAAAGATATGGGTCTTTTTCCCGTCGGTAGCCAATTTGGGTTGACGCGTCATCATGTGAACAGCTCCACCCAATGCATCGCTGCCGTAAAGAGTAGAGGAGGGGCCTTGAAGAATTTCTACCCGTTCCAATATGTTTTGGTCTACCGTAATTACGTTTTGAAGATGTCCTGATCGATAGATGGCGTTGTTCATCCGAACACCATCAATAACGAGCAGGACTCTACTGGCTTCAAAGCCTCTGATCACGGGACTGCTTCCTCCTTGCTGACTTTTTTGAACAAATACATTTCCAGTAGACATCAGCAGGTCGCCCATGTTTTGCGCATTGGTTCTAGCTATTTCTTTTTGTGTGATGATATCAATCTTCTGAATGATATTTTTTTTCTTCTCTGCAAATTTGCTGCCCGAGATTACAATATTCTCCATCTGCACCGCAGCAGTATCAGATTGTGCACAGATCGATGTATTCAATACTACAATCAGAATGAAACCGATCCCTATAATTTTGCGAATCATATTGACGCTAAGATTTCTCCAGTCATTGCTTTTGGAATTTGGATGCCCATGAATCCGAGAATAGTTGGAGCGATATCGGCCAGTTTACCGGATTTGATTTGTCCTTTCCAAGACTGATCAATAATAAAAAGTGGTACTGGATTTACGGTATGTGCTGTGTTGGGTGAGCCGTCTTCGTTGATCATGTAATCCGCATTGCCGTGATCTGCTGTTAAAAAAACAGTATAGTCGTTTTTGAGAGCTGCATGAACAACCTTCTTTACACATTGATCTACGGTTTCAACTGCTTTGATTACTGCAGTCCATACACCGGTGTGTCCCACCATGTCTGCATTGGCGTAGTTGAGGCAAATAAAATCTGCCGACTGCGATTCAATTTCAGGAATGATTTTATCCGTTAGTTCAACTGCACTCATTTCAGGTTGCAAATCATAGGTCGCAACTTTAGGAGAAGCAGCCATGATTCTGCTCTCTCCCTCAAAAGGCTCCTCTCTTCCTCCATTAAAGAAGAAGGTGACGTGAGGGTATTTTTCTGTCTCGGCAATACGAATTTGCTTTTT
>JAULVY010000098.1:0-7755 GCA_032110825.1 Chitinophagaceae bacterium
ATAATTGTCCCAACACCTGTGAATAGCCATCAGCGAAATAAGAAGAAAGGTACCTGAGATCCAACCCTGTTGAGAGCACCAGGTTTCGGAATGGTTTTCCCTCATAGGCTAGTCGGTTTCGGGTATACAGCCAAGGTAAATTTAGTGGTGCATTTCCAGTACGCTGCTGTATGTATAAATCCAAATACCAATTGAATGAACGTCCAATTTTTGTTTGCTTTTGAATTCCCGCACGGAAGAAATTGAAAATGGGTGCGTATTGATCAACAACCGAGAAATCGCGCACATAGGTATAATTGGAAAGAAGAAAATATTCAACCGATATTTTGGTTCTAATTTTATTTAAAAAAAGGGATCCTTTGATTGCGGTTATATTTTCATCGTTGATTTCAGATGGAATCTGTATAGGAAAGTTCGTTCGTTGCTGAAAGAGGTAAGATGGACTTCTATTTATGTTTTGAAAACCAATTTCCAAAAATCCAATTTTATTCAATGCGCGTTGCAAACTGGCTTGAATCTGATAGTTCCCGATATCTCGGCCTGCAGCATAGAATTCGCCATACAACAGTGCATCCCATTTTTTATTTCGAGTGCGGTTACGGTATTCGCCATGGGCAATCAAATTATAAAATTGATCCCTCAAGGAATCGGGTGAAGATGAAAATTGATGAACCCCTATACCTGCTTTAAAAAACTGCAAAGGGTTTTTAGGATCAGGAAATTGAATTAACGAAAAATCGTTTCGTATAACTTTCCAATTGCTTTCAAAATTCAACGTATCCGGCAGATTGGTCAAGCCATAATATTGTCCGTAAAAATTAGCAGCCCCCTGTGCCTGAATATCTAAAAATTTATAAGAATACCCCGAGGAATGGATGGTATGCTCCATTCGGAGTCGGGGTAAAAAATATCGTACAACAGTGGAATCCGTTACAATCGAATCTTTTTTTCCAAAGTCATACTGCTGTCTCAACACCATATGCCGATCCACATACCGATTACCGGTTGAGAGCTTTACATTAAAAAAGTTTCTGGAAGAAAAAGTCGTTGTAGCCATGTTGGTCGGGATGTTAAACCGATCATCATAAGCTGGATTGGGGTTTACGATATAGTCCTCGCTTTCAATTCCGCCATTCTCCGATGATTGCAAAGCATTAGAGAGTAAAATAAGATAGGCGTGGTAGCGTTGATTTTTTGTATGATAATCTGAATTAAATCGGATGTTGTTGTGATTGGAGTTTTGGGAGTTGAAAATACCTGGGGCATTTACCAAGCGGTAGTTCAATACAAAATTCCAATCTGGTTTTACATTTTGCGTATGTAGAATACTGATCAGCTGTTCAGCTTTGCTGCCTACCAAATAACCCAATTCGGTAAATGGTTTGGTAGTATTCATAAAACGGGTGTCGGCAATATCCCAAGCATAAGGATCAAAAGCATGAAACCCACCATCCCAGCCGGGTTTACGCAACGGTGAAAATAAAATAGGTCGGGTTGCATTTCCATTTTGACCAAGATGAATCAATTCTGGCTTTAGAGGTACGCGTCTGTAAAAATCAGAAATCGAAGAATCAAAACCGCTATACCGAGCCGTATCCAAATAACGAAAACGGACATTTACAGAGTCATCAGCAAAATTCCTCTTTTCAAAGCTCAAGGAATCGCCTCCTCCCCCTCCGCTTCCAGCCCGCATAGAACCGCCCATGCGGGATCCCATACCCTGCATGCTACGCATCATTCCACCTCGGCCCTGTCCATGGACTGATGCCAAGTATCCAAGTTGAATTACACATAAAATAAAAAACACAACACGCATCAAACGATGGATATGAGTTTAGAAAATAAAGCGGTAAGCTTGGGCTCAGATTCATTTGCCGCCTCTAGTACCTCTTCGTGCGTAATAACATTCTCATCCTCTCTAATGCCCAAATCCGTAATCACACTGACTGCAAAAACCTGCATACCACAATGAACAGCTGCAATCACTTCCTGAACCGTACTCATGCCTACTGCATCTGCTCCTAATATTTTGATCATTTTATATTCTGAACGGGTTTCAAATGTTGGTCCCGTTACACCAAAATAAACTCCTTTTTTAAGTCCGTATTTCAATTCTTTGTCCGCATCAAATGCATGTTGAATTAATTTTTTAGAATACGGCTCGCTCATATCGGGAAAACGAGTACCTAGGGAATCGATATTCGGACCCAGCAAAGGGTTTACGATAGAAAGACTGATGTGATCATGTATGACCATGAGATCACCTACTTTGAAATCGGGATGCACACCTCCAGCAGCATTTGAAATTAATAGCGTGTTTACTCCCAACGTATGCATAACGCGAATAGGAAATACAACCTCTTGAGGAGTATACCCTTCGTAAAAATGAAAACGACCCGACATCACAACGATTTCCTTTCCTTCGATAGAGCCAAAAATCAACTTCCCTCCATGCCCTTTTACAGTAGATACCGGAAAATGGGGAATTGAGGTATAATCAATCTCAGATTGGATGGTCATTTGTTGGGTAAATCGACCCAAGCCACTGCCCAAGACTACGCCTATGGTAGGCTGACCACTGTAGTGACCTCGAATTGTTTTTACAGCATTTTCAATTGCAAGGAGTTGATCCATCAGTAAAATTTGCACAAAGATACAACCCCAACCCGTTATAGATCGGAATAAGGCTTAGCCTTGAGGAACAAGGTTACATTTTTACTAACCGTTTTATCAAACTCTTTCCTTGATAACAGCTCCTTCCATTGTGCATCGTCTCTAAAAGCATTCCAATGATCATTTCTATCCTTCATGTTTTCAAAACTGGTCATGTATATCAGATTGGGCATGGTGGGACCACTAATCACTTCAGCATAAAATATGGGGTTAAAATTCAACCTGGAGAAAATGTCGATCTCACCACCTTCGTTAAACATCTCTACTTTTTTCCAGTATTTTTTCTCTGAGGCACTTTCATAACTTCTCAACTCATAAATACGGTCTTCTATTGAGCTAGCAAGATTTGGAATCATCAAACTTGGCGCAAGACGAAATCCTTCCATCACATGATTAACTATTCTGTCGTATGCCGGATTTTCACTGGTTGCATTGATATAATCAGTCCCTTTGGCTTCAACTTCAGCATCTGCAAATAATGCTTTATTCAACTTCGGAATATCATCAAGTTTGGTATACGGAATCAAAACATAGAGCTTCTTAACCTTGGCAGTATCGTTCGCTTTATTTACAAAAACACCAATGCGTTCTACTCCCTTTTTGTGCATGAATGGAATGAATGCCTGCGACAAAAATCCATCAATCATTTTCTCTTGATCCGCTGTTCGGTATTCATACACCCTGAGTTCATAATAATTTTTGGCTTTTTTAGGAGGAATTTCCAATCCAAAAACCAAAGAGGAGAAAAACAAGAGGACTGCAGCAAACAAACTGTATTTTTTCATACACAAATTATATTTTCAAATATATTCAAATATACCTTTGATCGGATGTCAGCCAAAGATTATTATAAAGTATTGCAAATCCCTGTTGGTTCCGATTCTACCTCCATCAAGAAGGCGTTCCGTAAATTGGCATTGGAATACCATCCCGATAAAAAAGGGACCTCGGTAGAATCTACCGCTCACTTCAGGGAAATTCAAGAAGCATATGAAACCCTTTCCGACCCCTACAAAAAAGAATTGTACTTGTTTAAACGCTGGTTAAACCAAGCACATGATATACATCAAGAAAAAGCGAGCAGCGCAGAGGAATTCGTGTCCCAATTGCTAAAAGCAGAACAATTTTTATCTGGAGTAGATGCCAGTCGATTGGACCCCTACATCTTGCTCGATTATTTAAAAAATCTACTTCATCCGGATCAATTGATGCTTGTAAAAGAAAAAAATGATCAAAACATCAAAAATGAAATCATTCGGCTTTCCTATCAACTCTGTATACTTTTAGATTCAGATTCATCTAGAGCAATATTAAACCAGTTCAATTCGGTTCTTCGTCTTTCGGATCACCAAGAGCAAGAATGGAAAAATGAAATCATTCGGAAAAAGAAAAAAGAAAATTGGGAGAAAAGAAAAATACCCATCGTTATACTTCTTACCGTTTTAATCTGCTGGCTGATTTTTAAAATTACTCGTTAAGTAAAGCTTGATTCGTTTAATTAACTTCGCGGCATGCATTACCTCACGGCAGATCAGATTTGCAAGTCATTTGGCATTAAACCCTTGTTTAAAAATCTAAGTTTTCACATCAACGAAGGGGATAAAATTGCCTTGGTGGCAAAAAACGGATCTGGAAAAACAACTCTACTGCGGATATTGGCTGGATTTGAGCATCCCGATGAAGGTAAGATTTGGGTACACAAAGACACCGAAGTCATACTTTTTGAGCAGGACCCTGTATTTCTTGAGAATTCGAGTGTATTGGACAATATCTTTTCACACGATCATCCCGTGTTGAATGCTATAAAACTTTATGAAGCTGCTGAAGATTCTGGCAACGCTGAAAAAATAACTCGTGCGCTCATTGAGATGGATGATAAAAATGCATGGGATTTTGATGCAAAAGTCAAGTTGATTTTAACAAAACTCAATATTCACCATTTAGATCAATCGCTCAAAAACCTGAGCGGCGGCCAAAAGAAAAGAGTGGCCTTGGCCAAAACGCTTATCGATATTGGCTTTGAACAAAAGCATTACCTCTTGATTATGGATGAACCTACCAACCATTTGGATGTAGAAATGACAGAATGGTTGGAAAACTACCTCGATAAAGAAAATGTCACCCTCCTGATGGTTACCCATGATCGGTATTTTTTGGATGCCGTATGTAAAGAAATTTGGGAAATTGATGACGGTATTCTGCATACGTACAAAGGAGATTATCAAAATTACATTGAGAAAAAGGCTGCCCGAATTGAAAGCGAAAGTGCCACAGTAGATAAAGCCCGAAATAAGTTTCGGAAAGAATTGGAATGGATGCGCAAGCAACCCAAAGCAAGGACAACCAAATCCAAAAGCAGGCAAGATGCCTTTTATGAAATTGAAAAAATTGCAAAAAAGAAAGTAGAGGAACAACGATTGGAACTGCAACTCAAGATGAGCCGCTTGGGTGGAAAGGTTGCAGAATTTAAAAAGGTTTATAAATCCTACGGAGATAAAAAAATCCTAAATGGATTCGACTACACCTTTAAAAAAGGAGAACGCGTTGGTATCATTGGAAAAAACGGTGCGGGTAAATCCACCTTTGTAAATATTTTACAGGGGATTGAAGAAGCAGATAGCGGAAAAGTGAATATCGGAGATACCGTAGTATTTGGGTACTATGCTCAAAAAGGATTGGAAATAAAGCAGGACCAACGGGTAATTGAGTATGTGAAGAATATCGCAGAGAGTTTTCCTCTCGCAAAAGGGGGTTCTTTGAGTGCAGCGCAATTCTTAGAACTTTTTCTTTTTAGCGGAGATCAGCAATACAGTTACATAAGCAAATTGAGCGGAGGTGAAAAAAGAAGACTCCAATTGTTATCGATCTTATTCCAAAATCCAAATTTTTTAATTTTGGATGAGCCCACCAATGATTTGGATCTTGCCACATTGTCGGTTCTTGAAGATTTTTTAATGGATTTTCAAGGATGCCTATTGATCATTAGTCACGATAGGTATTTCATGGATAAATTAGTCGACCACCTCTTTGTATTTGAAGGGGATGGTGCCATCAAGGATTTCCCGGGGAATTATGCAACATACCGCTTAGAAAAAGGCGATGAAAAACAAAAATCAACAGATCTATCGATCAAAGAAATACCCGTAGATTCCTCTGTCAGTGAAGAACCAAAAAATAAAAAGAAACTCGGTTTCAAAGAAAAAAGGGAAATGGAACTCTTAGAAAAAGAGCTGGAAACATTGAATGCAGAAAAAAAAGAAATCACCTTGAAGTTAGCAGAAGGCAATATGGAATATGCTGAATTACAAAAACTCTCAAACCGATTTACTGAAATTTCAGCGTGGATTGATCAAAAAGAAATTCGTTGGCTAGCGTTGAGCGAAATCAATTAACATGTGCCGCCCGTTGCAACCTGTCATTGATGGCTCTTCCTATTCCCTCATTTGGAAAAACTTCTGCTAAGATGATTTCAGCAGTAGAAGCATCTAACTCCCGCATGGCTTTGAACAGATTGGAGGCAGCTTCAATAAGATTTCCGCTAGGCGATATAACACGCTGAACGAATACACGATTGAACGAACGTTGAAATGAAAGAATTGCAATTTTTTTTGAAGAGTACCGATCAATCAAATCATCGAGATCACCGACTATTATAGGCTTGTGTGTAGTATAATGACTTTTCATTTGACCTGGAGCTGTAGGGGATTGATGGGAAAGTTTAAACTCAACAGAACAACCTGAAACCTCTTTCAATTGTTGCTCATCAATTGCCCCCAAGCGGTGAACAACAATAGAATTGTTTTCGTACCCCACAATAGTAGATTCCAATCCAACTTTACAAGGGCCTCCATCAAGTATGTACGGTATTTTCCCGTTCAGGCCATCGAGTACATGAGAGGCTTCAACCGGACTCACATAGCCCGAAGGGTTTGCACTGGGAGCAGCCAATGGAAAATCAAGCATGTTTAAAAGCTCGAGGGTTAACGGGTGATCGGGAATGCGAATTGCCACTCGATGAGATCCTGCTGTTACTAAATCCGGAATTAAATCAGACTTGGGAAGCAGATAGGTTATGGGGCCTGGCGAAAATGCCAACAGCAACTTATGTATTGGATCAGGAACTTCCTTTACCAATTTTTCCATTTGAGAAATAGAAGAAACATGAAGTATAAGGGGATTGAATTGAGGTCGATTTTTTGCTTCGTAAATTTTTGCAATGGAAACAGCGTTGAGCCCGTTTCCTGCCAAACCATACACCGTCTCTGTTGGAATAGCAACCAATTCAGATGCCTCGAGCAAGGCCTTTGCCTTAATAAGATCCTTCCCTATTTCTGTTTTAAACATAAAAAAACCCGGTCCAATGGGACCGGGTACAAAGTTAAGCAGACATCCTGGTGATCAAGCTTTTGATTTTTGCTTCTTTTCAGGGGTGGACTTTATTTTAAAAGTTATCTTTTGATTTTCCTTATCCAAATCCGCAATCATAATATCACCGGCTTTGATACTCATGTTCAGAATTTCTTCTGCCAAAGGATCTTCCAAGTATTTTTGAATTGCCCGATGCAAGGGCCGAGCTCCAAATTGTTGATCGTATCCTTTTTCTGCTATAAACTCCTTGGCCTCTGGGGTAAGCTCCATGGTAAAGCCCAAGCTGGTTAAGCGTTTCATAACCCCTTTCATTAGGATATCGATGATTTCAAAAATATGCTCTTTTTCAAGAGTATTGAAAATAATGACATCATCTACCCTGTTTAAAAACTCTGGAGAGAAGGTTCTTTTGAGTGCTTTTTCGATAACGGCTTTATTCGCTTCTTCTGTGTTAGCCTGACGAGCACTGGTAGCAAAACCAACGCCATCACCAAAATCTTTCAACTGACGAACTCCAATATTGGATGTCATGATGATCATTGTATTTTTGAAATCCACCTTTCTTCCCAATCCATCTGTAAGCTGTCCGTCGTCCAATACCTGCAATAAAATATTATAAATATCTGGGTGCGCCTTTTCAATTTCATCCAACAGAATTACCGAATAGGGTTTTCTGCGTACACGCTCCGTTAATTGTCCGCCTTCTTCATATCC
>JAULVY010000099.1:0-3681 GCA_032110825.1 Chitinophagaceae bacterium
CCGCGATTTCATCGCATTCCCCAAAAATAATTCTGGAAGAGATGTGATGTTAGACGCACCATCTACTATTGATGATGCGCAGATGAAGGAGTTGGGGTTATAGGGGACAGGGAAGGGCAAGGGGGTGGAGAAAAGCAAGGGAATAGGGAATAGGGAATAGGGAAAAGGGAATAGGGAATAGGGAATAGGGACGAAACCCACAACTCAAAACTTACAACTCCAACCAAGCTTCATAATTTCCCTCCTCCAAGGAGGGGTGCCTCGCAAAGCGAGGCGGGGTGGTGATTTAACTTACAACCCAAAACCCACAACTCATTTCAACATCTCATCCATATTCCGGTTATTATCAATCTTCCCCTTCATTTCTAGCATCCTCATATCTTTGGCATCTCTCAGAAATTCAGATGCAAAAATAAAATTATTGAGTTTTTCATTTTTACTGAAAATGATTTCCTTATTGGTCCCTTCCCATTCTTTTTTGCCTTGGTACATATACAAAATCTGATCTCCGATCTCCATCACACTGTTCATGTCGTGTGTATTTACAACTGTAGTGATATTGAAATCCGTTGTGATCTCTCGTATCAACTTATCAATAACCATAGATGTTTGAGGATCCAAACCTGAATTGGGTTCATCGCAGAATAAATATTGAGGATTGAGTACAATGGCACGCGCAATACCTACTCTTTTCTTCATACCTCCACTGATTTCAGCAGGAAATTTTTTATTTGCATTGTTGAGGTTAACGCGATCCAATACCTGATCCACTCTTTTTTGTTTTTCAGCTTTGGTCTGTTTACTAAACATCTCCAATGGAAACATGATGTTTTGCTCAACGGTCATGGAATCGAATAGAGCGGAACCCTGAAACAACATTCCAATTTTTTGGCGCATCATTTTCCGATGATCTTCGTCCATATGCGAGAAATCTGCACCATCGTAAAAGATCTCTCCTGAATCAGGTTTGAGAAGTCCCACCAAACATTTCATAAGAACGGTTTTGCCGCTTCCACTGGCTCCAATGATGAGATTGCATTTTCCGGTTTGGAACTGAGCAGAAACCCCCTCTATAACGGGTTTATCTGAAAATCCTTTGTATATGTTTTGAATGGAGATCATAGGAATTTTTAGAGTAATACGGCTGCTAAAATATAATCAGCTAACAAGATGAAAATACAACTGGTTACTACAGCTGCTGTAGATGCTCTTCCAATTTCCAATGCCCCGCCTTTTACATTGTAACCAAAATAAGCAGGTATAGCAGTAATGATGAAAGCAAAAGTATAGGCTTTGGTTAGCGCGAAAAATACATTGTAAGGAACAAAAGATTCCAATAAGCCCTTATCGTAAATTTCATGCGGAAGAATTCCTGTTATGTCTCCCACAAACCGACCTCCCCAGATTCCCAACGTCATGGCAATAATTACAAGTAAGGGAATAGTTATCAGGGCAGCAAGGATTTTAGGTAATATTAAATAGGATTTGGTATTGATTCCCATCATCTCCAATGCATCTATTTGCTCACTTACTCTCATGTTTCCCAATTCACTTGAGATCTTACTACCCACTACTCCGGCAAGGACAATTGAAGTGATTGTTGGCGCAAATTCTAAGATAACTGTATCCCGAACAATTTGAGCAATTATAGACCGCGGTAAAATGGGACTCACAAATTGGTAGGCAGTTTGAACTGCTGATACACCTCCCGTAAAGACGGAAATGATCGATACTATACCCAGAGAACCAATACCAAGTTCAACACATTGATGCATCAGTTCTTTCCAGTACATCCTCCATTGCTCAGGCTTGGTAAACATGCCTTTTAGCATCAGTATGAATTCTCCAAATCGGGTAATGATGTTCATCTGAATTCTACTTTTTCATTTTATACTGTGCATCAATAACGGCAATCATCACCATATTTAAAATGCTACGAATGGAAGAACCCAGTTGAAGCACATGCACCGGTTTTTTTAATCCAAGTAACACTGGACCAATTGCATCTGCACCACCTACTTCCTGCAAGAGGTTGTAGGCAATATTACCGGCGCTGAGGTTGGGGAAGATTAAGGTATTGACATCCCCATTTTCAACCAACTCCGAAAAAGGATAATTTTCCCTCATGATTTCTTTGTTGAAGGCTACGATGCCTTGAACCTCTCCCTCAACAATCAAAGATGGATTGCGCTGTTTTACAATCGACCTAGCATTTCTTACTGTAATAGCTTCGGGTGTATCGCTACTTCCAAAATTGGAGTAGCTAAGCATTGCAATTCGTGGAGTAATTCCAAAAGTCCTCACTTCTTTGGCAACCAAAAGGGTAATGTCTGCCAACTCTTCTGCAGTGGGATTGAAGTTTACCGTAGTATCGGCCAAAAATAAAGGTCCCTTTTTCGTAAGCATAATATACATGCCCGCAATTTTACTAACTCCCTCCTCAGTTCCAATAATCTGTATGGCTGGCCTGATGGTATCTGGATAATTTCTACTCAATCCAGAAATCATGGCATCCGCATCGCCCAATTCCACCATCATGCAACCATAATAGTTTCTGTCTTTCATCAACTTGCTGGCTTCGTATTTATTAACTCCACGTCGCTGACGTTTTTTGAAGAACAGTTCTGCATATTTTTTTCGTTGCTCTTCGGTCTGTGAATTCTTAGGATTTACGATATCCATACCGTCTAGGGATATATTGTTTTCCTCTGCAAGGGCTTGAATCACTTCGAGATTTCCAAGTAAAATGGGTTTTGCAATTCCTTCGTCAAAAGAAATTTGAGCTGCTTTCAAAATCTTAACATTTTCTGCATCAGCAAATACAACACGCTTGGGATCTTTCCTGGCTTTACTTCCCAATGCTCTCACCAACTGGTTGTCAATTCCCAAACGTTTGTTCAGCTCAATTTCATACGCTGCCCAATTGGTGATGGGTTTTTTTGCAACGCCACTCTCCATTGCTGCCTGCGCAACGGCAGGAGATACTGCAGTAATCAACCGAGGGTCCAATGGCTTTGGAATGATATAGGTTGGTCCAAACGAAATGGTAGTATCGTTGTAAGCCATAAGCACAATATCAGGCACGGGAGTTTTAGCCAGTTCGGCTAAAGCCTTTACTGCAGCTAATTTCATGGCTTCATTGATGACAGTGGCCCGAACATCCAAAGCACCTCTAAAAATATAGGGGAAGCCCAATACATTGTTTACCTGATTGGGATAATCGGATCTGCCCGTCGCCATAATAATATCCTCTCGAACCGAAGTTGCATCGTCCCAACTGATTTCAGGATCCGGATTGGCCATGGCAAAGACAATGGGTCTTGGTGCCATCGACTTCACCATTTCTGTATTCACTACATTTCCTTTGCTCAAGCCTATAAAAACATCTGCATTTTTGAATGCCTCTTCTAAGCTGATTTCTTTTTTGTCAACTGCAAATCTTTTTTTGCGGTCATCCAAATCGGTTCGTTTATTGTGAATCAAGCCTTTTGAATCAAACATCCAAACGTTTTCTCTTTTTGCACCCAAGGCTTCGTATAATTCTATACAGGCCATTGCTGCAGCACCTGCACCATTCACAATGATGATGATATCCTCGATTTTTTTCTCTTGCAATTCCAATGCATTCAACAATGCAGCTGCACTGATGATGGCAGTCCCATGCTGATCATCATGCATGAT
>JAULVY010000100.1:0-6576 GCA_032110825.1 Chitinophagaceae bacterium
TTGTTCGCGGCGGTCGCCATCGCGTGGGTCATCCTCGATCAACTCACCAAATGGTGGGCGGTGGCGCGGCTCGATGGCCCCACCGACGAGATCATCGGATCCCTCCGGTTCACTCTGGTCGAGAATCGGGGCAGTGCGTTCTCATTGGGTACCGGATTCGGAACCTGGATCGCAGTTCTGGCCATCATCCTTTTTTCCACTACAGAATCATCCCAATCACCTAGCCATCGTATCAATCGTATACTTCTGTTCGCCTTATCTCTTGTATCCATTGTAGTGAATGCTATTGCCGTATCGGCTATTGTATTTCGATTAACCGAATATGGTATAACACCCAATAGAATGGCAGTATTGATAAGCAACTTGCTGATCTTCACTAACCTGATTTTGGTGAGTACACGCTTGTTCAAAGCGATCAAGAATGAAAATGCAATGGAAGAGGTAAATCTAAGTATTGCTAAATTTTTACCACTCTACTCGCTCTGGACTGCCATTGTTGTATTTGCATTTCCAGTTCTATTTGGCTTTAAATAATAGAATTTAACATTGGCGTAATGCCCCAACATGAGTAATGGATTATTTTTAATAATTCTTACTTTTGATTGGTGAAAAAGAAAACAATTTTAGTCCTCTGTACCGGCAACAGTTGCCGAAGTCAAATTGCTCATGGATATTTAAACCACTTCGCTGGTGGACGTGCATATGTTTACAGCGCAGGTATTGAAGCACACGGTGTTAATCCCAGAGCCATTGCAACAATGAAAAAAGATGGAATTGACATTTCCAATCACACATCGAACCTCGTAAGCGAATACGAAAACATCGATTTTGATTTTGTCATCACCGTTTGCGATAATGCAAAAGAAAAATGTCCCTACTTCCCAAGTGATGCACAAAAATTTCACTACAATTTTCCTGACCCTGCAAAAGCCAGAGGAACCGAAGAAGAAATTGAAAGGGAATTTGATGAAGTACGTGAAATAATCAAAAAATACTGCCTGTCGTTTGTGAATCAACACATCCCAGCCTAAAATATCATACATTCTGTAAAGGATTATTCCGAAATTGTCATCCAATGGCTTGGATTTCAAGACGCACTAAAACAAGAACTACATGAGAACTTCTTCTAAACAAAACGCAATCATAGCAAGCACAATTTCCTTAGTCGGAATTCTTTCTTATTTGTTCCTATCTGGCTTTAATACCAAATCCGAAAATCCTATCGCTCCGGATCCTTCTCGGTTCAGCAAGGTAGTCTTAACAGAAGCAGGGAAACTGGATGAACCCATGGAAATGGCTTTCTTGCCAAATGGAAGAATCTTAATCGTAGAACGAAAAGGTGGAGTTAAAGCATACGATACCAAAACAGGTTCTATTAAACTCATCACTACGATTCCGGTTAATACCAAATACAAAAACAAGCAAGGTCAGGTTAGAGAAGCAGAAGAAGGACTCATGGGCGTTATTGCACATCCCAAGTTCAGCGAGAACAACTGGATCTACATGTACTATGCAGATCCCAGCGATACCAAACACGTATTGGCAAGATGGGAATTGAAAGGAGATGAATTGGTAAGTACTTCTAAAAAAATTGTTCTTGAAGTTCCAACGCAAAGAGAAGAGTGTTGCCACACCGGAGGTGGAATGGTATTTGATAAAGACGGCAATCTTTTGCTAACCGTAGGAAACAATACCGTAAACCCTCGTTCAGGTACTTCCAACTTAGATGATCGTCCCGGATTTGAAAACAACGACGATCAACGCGCACCTGGAAATACAAACGACCTGAGAGGAAAAATTCTTCGCATCCATCCGGAAAATGATGGAACCTACTCCATACCGGAAGGTAATTTGTTTCCAAAAGGAATGGCCAAAACAAGAAGTGAGATTTATACCATGGGGCATCGAAACCCATGGAGGCCTACATTGGATAGCAAAACGGGTTTCCTCTATTGGGGTGAAGTGGGTCCGGATGCGTCCACAGAAACCCGTCGTGGTCCGAGGGGATACGATGAGTTCAATCAAGCAAAAGGTCCCGGTAATTTTGGTTGGCCTTACTTTATTGGAAACAACATCCCATACGTTGAATTCAATCACCAAGACAGTAGTTATGGAAACCCATTTGACCCCAAAAAGCCTGTCAACAAATCCAGAAACAATACCGGATTAATGGAACTCCCACTTCCAGTGCCAGCCATGATTTGGTATCCATATAGTATTTCAGAAGAGTTTCCATTGTTAGGAGCTGCAGGCAGAAGCGCAACAGGAGGACCTGTTTTTAGAAAGCAAGATTTTAAAACCGCAGTTCGGCCTTTTCCGGATTACTACGAAGGAAAATGGTTGATTGTTGATTTCATGAGAGGATGGATCATGTCAGTTTCGATGGACGACAAAGGAGATTACACAAGTATGGAACCCTTTGCACCACAATTGAACTTTAGCTCTGCAATAGATATGGATTTTGGTCCAGATGGTGATCTCTATGTTTTAGAATATGGATCAGCCTGGTTCAAAGGAAATTCAAATGCGCATTTGGTCCGTGTAGAATACAATGCCGGAAATAGAAAACCAGTCATTGAAGCTTCTGCTTCAAAAAAGAGTGGAGCTATTCCACTTAAAACAGTTCTCTCATCCAATGGAACGAAAGATCTCGACGGAGATAAACTTACCTACGAGTGGAAAATTACAGGTGCGGGAATAACACAAGTGTTTAAAACAGCAGACGCTCAACTCAATCTAACCAAAGCCGGTACATACAAAGCGCTGCTTACCGTAACAGATGCAGCAGGAGCGAAAAATTCAAAAACCATAGAAATCAAAGCCGGCAATGAGCCTCCTCAAGTAGCATTTGATTTGGGAACTGCAAACAAAACATTTTTCTTCCCTGGATCACAAATAAACTACGCTATTAAAGTTCAGGATAAAGAAGATGGTTCACTTTTGAATGGAAAGATTTTGCCTGCGCAAGTTTCGGTAAGTACCAATTACATGCCTCTCGGATACGATCAAATTGATATCGCTTCAACTCAGCACGGAGCAGATATGGCGGCATTTGCTTCAACGGGACAAATTCTCATGAACAAAAGCGATTGCAAAAGTTGTCACTTGCAAGACAAACGATCCATTGGTCCAAGCTATTTAGAAATTGCCAAGCGATACAAAGGGAAAAGCAACGTAGTAGAAAGCCTGGCTCAAAAAATAATCAAAGGAGGAAGTGGAGTATGGGGCGAACATGCCATGAGTGCACATCCTCAAATGAGTGTAGCCGACTCACGTTCAATTGTTGAATATATCTTAACCACGGGAGAGAAAAAACCGACCGTAAAATCAGAATCGGTAAAAGGAACCATTCAATTGAAAGTGCCAACCGATTCAAGCGAAAAAGGCACCTATGTGCTGAGAGCGGCTTATCGGGATAAAGGAACAGCAGCGATGACGCCCTTGATTGGCGAAGAAATCGTTATGCTTCGTCATCCAAGCCTAAATCCAGAACTAGCAGATTTCAATAAAGGATTTACAAAATACATAACCCCAGCCAAGTCGTTGAACATGAATGGCAATGGTTCTTTTCTTGCCTATAAGAATATCGATCTTACGGGTATTGCAGGTTTCACAGCTATTGTTCAAGGCAATATGCGTGGATCTGCATCGGGTGGAATTATTGAAATTAGGATTGATAGTCCAACAGGAATGGTTTTGGGTAAATCGGAATTTTTAAATCCGATGCAAAGGGGACAAAATAAATTTAAAATCAGTATTGCGGAAACACCTAGTGTTCACACACTATACTTTGTATTTATAAATGAGAAGGCTACTGAAACGCAAACCGTTCTTCAGCCGGTAAGTTTTGAAGTAATTCCAAAATCGGATTTACCGGTAAAGGCTAAACCGTAGTTAGTTGAATTCAAGCAAAGCCTGTACTAAACGATCTACTTCTGATCTGGTGCTGTATGGGGCTAAACCAACCCGTACAGCGCCAGCATCACCCAAACCCAACAATCGTGATGCTTCTAGTGCATAAAAATTTCCAGCAGGTGCACTAATTTGTTTGGATGCCAAAAAGTGATGAATGGCTTTAGAATCTTTACCATCAAGTTTAAAATACAACGTAGGTGTTCTCTTTTGCGGAGAACCAAATAGCTGAATCCCCTTAACCCCGCGCAGACTAGAATCCAAATAAGTCAATAATTCCGATTCGTAAGATTCAATGATATGCATGGATTTTTTCAGTTGGTCTTTTCGATTGGCTTTTGTATCAAATGAAAGATCAGCAATAAACTGAATAGCTGCAGTAACTCCAGCCAACAATTCATAAGGCAAAGTACCCAATTCAAATCGTTCTGGAATTTGATTGGAAGAAGGTAACAGCTTGTCGTTTTGCAGTTCTGCTAAAAGAGATGGTTTAACTGCCATAATACCGCAATGTGGCCCCATGAATTTATAAGCAGAGCAACCCACAATATCGGCACCAAGATCATTCAAACTTACAGATGTATGAGGAGCTAAATGAACTGCATCCAAAACAAAGATGGCACCAACCTGATGTGTAATCTCAATCATGCGTTTTATATCAGGTCGGGTTCCTATGATATTGGATGCGCCAGTCATGGCGACTAACCTTGTTTTAGAATTCATCACTCGCTCTAAATATTCTGGCAACAATTCTCCGGTAGTAGAATCAAAATCAACCCATTTTACTTGAACACCAGCAGCCTCTGCTGCCTGAATCCAGGGGCGAATATTAGAATCGTGGTCCAATCGGGTAACAACAATTTCATCTCCACGCTTCCATGTCTTGGCAATTGCTCTGGAAAAATCATAAGCAAGAGCTGTCCACGATCTTCCAAATACAATTCCTTCGGGATCGGCATCTAAGAAATCAGCTACAGCCTTTCGAAATTGAAGAACAACATCATCTGCTCTTTTTTCAGGAACGGTAATCGTGCCCCGATTGGAAATCGATGAACACAACGTTTCAGATATTGCTCGTCCAACTACATCAGGTACCTGACTGCCTCCTGGTCCATCGAAATGAGCAATCCCTGACTGTAATGAACTAAACTGCTTACGGAACGATTCCACATTAAACATTTGCCTTGAATTTGCGATGAAGATACATAACCCAGAAAATGATCAATACATTCTCATAAATTCTTTTATGATCAAGTTTAATAAATTTAAAATCAACTTATCTTCATCTATATCTTTTTATATGATGAAGAAAATTGGACTTTTTGCGGCCGCATCGGTACTGGTATTTATTGGCATTTTACTGTTCAATGCATTCAGATTTGAGGTTCCCGAAGCGACCGAAGCTTCACCCATTTCTTTGATAACAAACGACAGTGCTGCCAACCACCTCAGCGAGGCCCTTCAAATAAAAACAATCTCCTTTGGAGATACACTCCCCATTGATACCGCTGAATTTATCAAATTCAGAACCTTCATGGAAACCCGGTATCCACTCGTTCACTCCAAATTGGAAAGAAAAATTTTCAATCAGTTCAGCTATGTTTTTATTTGGAAGGGAGTAGATACGATTCAAGCTCCTTACGTTTTAATGGCTCATACGGATGTAGTACCTGTTGAAGCAGTGGCAGAAAGCAAATGGTCGCACCCCTCATTCAGCGGATTGATTCTAAACGACACCATTTGGGGAAGAGGAGCAGTTGACGATAAAGCTTCAGCCATTGCGATTTTAGAAGCTACAGAATCTCTATTAAAAGAAAATTACACACCCTCAAGAACTATTTATTTAGCATTTGGACACGACGAAGAAATTGCTGGCAAAAGAGGAGCAAATGTTTTTTCAGCTTGGTTCAAAGAAAATAATATAAAACCAGCCTTGGTTTTAGATGAAGGAGGGATGATTGATAGCGAACGGTTCAAAAATTTAGATAAAGCAGTTGCCGTAATCGGAACCGGAGAAAAAGGTTTTGTAAACATTGATCTTACTGTTGAAATATCTGGAGGTCATTCATCACAACCTGAAAAAGAAACTGCAATAGACGTTTTAAACAAAGCCATTGTTAAGGTGAGGGCAAATCAAATGCCAGCAAAAATTACACCGACCGTTCGAGAATTAATCATGAATACCTATGGGAGAACAGGATTTGTTTCTAGATTGGCTTTGGCAAATGAATGGCTTTTCAAAAAATCCATTATCAATAAAATGGAAGAAAATAAGCAAACAAATGCCTTGGTGCACACCACCTTGGTCCCAACCATCGTTAAATCAGGCATAAAAGACAATGTAATCCCATCCATCGCCAAAGCCACGTTCAACAGTCGCATTTTACCCGGAGAAACAAGCGAAGACGTTGTAAACTTCGTTCGCACTGCCATTAACGATGATCGTGTTAAAGTTCAAAAACAGACCATCTCGTTAATGGAACCCTCCCCTGCAACTTCTGCAGAACATCCGCTATTTAAAAAACTGGCGAAAATAACGGTTGGACTTGATTCCAATCTCTTGGTCTCACCCTATCTGTTGATCGGCGCAACCGACTCCAGGTATTTCAGAAGTTTCAGCGAAGCTGTTTTCAATTTTACTCCAATGAAAAACCCCAAAGGATA
>JAULVY010000101.1:0-4303 GCA_032110825.1 Chitinophagaceae bacterium
GTAGAAATAGGTGCAAGCATTGTAGCAGTAGCTTGTCCCTTTTGCACAACGATGTTAACCGATGGCATCAAAGCCAAAGGAAAGGAAAATGAAATTGAAATCATGGATATTGCAGAACTTCTTGCAAAAAATTTGAACAATGAATCTTGAATACAAGCATCTATTGCCCGATACTTTTAGTCCAAAATCACGAGTTTGGGTTTACCAATCCACACGCATCTTTACCCTATCAGAAGCGCTTGACATTGAATCTAAACTAGAAGAATTTGTCAAAAACTGGAAATCGCATGGTTCGGATGTCCTGGGATTTGGAACTCTTTTCTTTGGGCAGTTTATTATTTTAATGGCTGATGAGGAAAAGGCTGGAGTGAGCGGCTGCAGCACCGATAGCTCAGTTCGTTTTATTAAGTCCATTGAACAAGATTATCAAGTTTCACTCTTTGAAAGAACAACACTTGCATTTATTGTAAACCATAAAATTCAACTGTTACCGCTGAGTCAAGTCTCCTATGCATTGGAAAAAGGCTTTATTGGTCCGGATACTCTATTTTTTGATAATACAATAGGAACAAAGCAAGACTTTGAAAATCAATGGATTATTCCAATAAAGTCTTCTTGGTTAGCCAAAAGATTTTCTTTCGTATAAGATATCAAATCGTAGGCTTTTAACAAATGACATCTTGTCACGTGTGTCTTAATTTCCTAATTTTGCAGCATGTTAGAACTGGGAAATAAGACGATGGATGAGAGCCGACAGGGAGAAGCTTTTTCTGCCGAATTATCAATTCCGGATGGAAGTGCAAAACGTTTCTTCATAGAGAGTTATGGCTGCCAGATGAACTTTAGCGACAGCGAGATCATTGCTTCCATATTGCATGGAGAAGGATTTGGTCCCACTCGAAATGAAGAGGAGGCTGATCTGATTTTTTTAAATACCTGTTCAATTAGGGAGAAGGCAGAGCAAACAGTGCGCAAAAGATTGACAGAATTTAAAAAATTAAAGAAGCGCAAACCTGAATTGCTCATTGGAGTTTTAGGATGCATGGCAGAACGCTTGAAGAGTAAGTTATTGGAAGAGGAAAAGTTAGTCGATATAGTTGTAGGTCCAGATGCATACCGAAGCCTTCCTCAGCTGATTGATGAAGCTGATGGTGGAACCAAAGCCGTAAACGTTTTACTCAGTAGAGAAGAGACGTATGCAGACATCTCCCCTGTTAGATTGAATTCCAATGGAATTACTGCTTTTGTAAGTATTATGAGGGGATGCAATAACATGTGTTCTTTTTGTGTAGTGCCTTTTACAAGAGGAAGGGAAAGAAGCAGAGACCTAAACTCAATTCTCAAGGAATGCGATGATCTGTTTTCTCAGGGATTCAAGGAGGTGACGTTGTTGGGACAAAATGTTGACAGCTATTACTGGGTAGATCCGGCAAACAACCATGCAGTTGATTTTGCTATGCTTCTTGAGAAAGTGGCATGCATACATCCCTCGTTGCGTATTCGATTCAGCACATCACATCCAAAAGATATTACAGAGAGTGTTTTGCAAATCATGAAGAAGTACGAAAACATTTGCAAATACATTCATCTTCCTCTTCAGAGCGGATCTTCGCGTGTTTTGCAATTGATGAACCGAACATATACAAGAGAATGGTACAAGGCCAAAGTAGATCGCATTCGGGAGATTATGCCTGATTGTGCAATCAGTTCCGATATCATAGCAGGATTTTGTACTGAAACGGAAGAAGATCATCACGAAACGTTAGACGTGATGCGTCATTCGCAGTATGAATTCAGCTACATGTTTATTTATTCTGAACGACCCGGAACATTAGCCGCCAAAAGGTATAGCGATGATATTCCAGAAGAAGTAAAGAAAAGACGATTAGAAGAAATTGTATCCATGCAAAATAAACTTTCATTAGAAAGCAATAAGCGAGATATCGGGAAAGTATATGAAGTATTGATTGAGGGAAATTCCAAAAGAAGCAAGGCTCAATGGATGGGCAGGAACAGTCAAAATAAAGTCATTGTTTTCAACAAAACTTCTGAACGAATGCATCAACCCGGAGATTACGTGCAGGTGAAAGTTTTCGACTGTACGCAAGGCACGCTCATTGGAGAACAGGTAGCGTAACGAAAAATATGGCCATGGAGATTCAAAGCATAAAGAATAGATTTGGGATTATAGGAAATTCTCCTGCCCTCAACTATGCATTGCAGGTAGCAGCTCAGGTTGCCAACACCGATCTAACCGTTTTGATTGTGGGTGAAAGTGGAGTTGGTAAGGAAATTTTTTCTCAGATTATTCATGCCCTATCCCCCCGAAAACACAATCCATTTATCGCAGTCAATTGCGGTGCCATACCAGAAGGCACCATTGACTCTGAGCTCTTTGGACATGAAAAAGGCTCTTTTACAGGAGCTGTTGATTTCAGAAAAGGATATTTTGAAACGGTTAACGGCGGAACCATATTCATGGATGAAATTGGTGAAATGCCCTTGGGAACACAAGCCAGGTTATTGAGGGTTTTGGAAAATTCGGAATTCATTCGAGTGGGTTCATCAAAAGTTCAAAAAACTGATGTTCGGGTTATTGCTGCCACAAATAAAGATTTATTAACCGCAACCCAAAGCAATAAATTTAGAGAAGATCTGTATTATCGATTGAATACTGTTCCCATTCGGGTTCCTTCACTTCGAGAAAGAAAAGAAGATATTATTTTACTATTCAGAAAATTTTCTGTCGATTTTGCTGAACGCTACAGAACAAGTCCCATTCAATTAACAGAAGACGCAAAAAATCTTTTATTAAATTACCCCTGGCCTGGAAACGTGCGTGAGTTAAAAAATATTGCTGAACAAATATCTGTTTTAGCACAGGATAAAACCATAGATGTAAAAACAGTAGAGCATTATCTACCCAAGATGCAGTCAAATTTACCTGTTCTTGCACAAGGAGCTGCGTCTGGGGTTTCTCAGTCGGAATTCATGAACGAACGCGATATTCTTTACAAACTCTTTTTTGACTTGAAGAAGGATGTTACGGAAATGAAGAAAATGTTTTTGGAGATTGTAAAGAATCCGGGAGGAGTAAATACAGTTCAGCACATGATGGAATCCAATTTTTTAGATGATGTTTCCATTGTTCATGCACATGGAGAAACGAAATCGCATGGCTCAACTTCCCTCTCATCCTCAACACATCCTGTTCTCCTGAATGAAAATCGAGATCATCATTTGGATGCAGCAATTGTTGTTGACGAGTCATTGAACATCATGGATAAAGAAAAAGAATTGATTGAAAAAGCACTAAAGAAACACAAAGGAAAAAGAAAAGATGCGGCATCCGATCTTGGAATAAGCGAGAGAACACTCTATAGAAAATTAAAAGAATATGACATTGAAGAGTAATACATCGCTACGTACGGTCAGCAAGATATTTCTTTCCCTTATAGCCATGCTCAGTATTCAAGGAACATGTCGCTATTCACTAAAAGACGTTTCTATCCCTCCTGAAATAAAAACCGTTCGTGTCTTTTTTATTGAAAACAAAGCGAGGTATGTAAACCCTCAACTGAGTCCGAGACTAACCGATAAACTCAGGCAAAAAATTGTTAATCAAACGCGACTATCTCAAACCAATAACGATGCTGATTATGAAATCAGTGGTTACATTAGTGATTACTCCGTAAACACATCTGGTATTTCCAATCAGCAAGTTGCAAGTAATAATCTGAATGTAACCGTTCATATTGTGTTCCGGAATAGCCAGGATGAGAAAAAAAATTTTGAAACCGATATTACCCGAAATTTTCCTTTTTCAGCCAGCAAAAGCCTCACACAGGCTGAATCCGAGTTAAATGATCAGATGATTAACAATTTAACCGATGAGATCTTCAATCGGATTTTTTCAAATTGGTAAAGGGGTTTATATTAGCACCATGACCAGGGAAACAGATTACCTCATCCAATCACTTTTTGAAAGGGAAAACCTTGATGAAATGACTTTGGATGAACTCAAAGGCATGGCTGATCAATACCCTTTTTCATCGATCATACACTTTCTATATACCTGTAAATTAAAATCTCTTTACCATTTGGATTTCCCCGAATCGGTAGCCAAAACCGCTCTTTTTTTTAATAACCCCTTTTGGTTAAATCATCAATTGAGCGAAGATGCCGAAAAAGGCCATTTTAGACTTTCAACCTATGAAACGTATGCGCCAATAGAAGATGAAGATGAAATTGCGTTAGCTATTGAAGAAAATGTTAAGGAGTCTGAGCCAGAGCCAGTGCCAGT
>JAULVY010000102.1:0-8251 GCA_032110825.1 Chitinophagaceae bacterium
CCGCATGTGGTTTTTGATGCAACAGGAAATCTAAAAGCAATTCAGCAAGGATTTCAATATTTATCTCACGCTGGAAAATATGTATTGGTGGGTTTACAACAAGGAGATATTTGTTTCAGTCACCCTGAATTTCATAAGCGCGAAGCTACCTTGATGAGCAGTAGAAATGCTACGCAGCATGATTTTGATTATGTGATGAATGCCATGCGAAACAAACAGATCAATCCGGAGCGTATGATTACACATCGACTGAAATGGGATGAGATACCCGTTCGTTTTGAAAGCTTGATGAATCCGGAGGAGCGTGTAATCAAGGCGATCATTGAATGATGTGCATCGATTTCTATTCGCTTATATTTGCGCCGTGGTTTACGTTAAATTAGTCTTAGTCGCCATCATGTGGGGTGGTACGTTCATAGCAACACAAACAGCTTCACAGGTTTTTGGATCGTTTACCGGAGCATCTTTTCGATATATAATTGCATTGTTGTTTATGATTCCAATGATGTATCATGAAAACAGCAAGGCGTTTCAAATCAGTAAAAAACAATTCAAGAAATTGTTCATTTTAGGCTTCAGTGGCATTTTTGCATATAGTTTTTTCTTCTTTAACGGACTTCGTTTGGTAAAAGCAAGTCACGGTTCTCTGATCGTAGCGTTAAATCCAGCTTTGGTGATGTTGTTGTCGGCGGTATTGGGAAAAGAAAAGATCAGTTTTTTAAAAGTAGTGGGATTGATTTCTTCCATACTGGGTGTTATCCTTGTTATTTCACATGGAAATGTATTTGAGCTATTTGATATGTTTAGTTGGGGAGATGCGTTTATGTTGGGTTGTCCGGTTTCTTGGGCCTTCTATACGTATTATGCTAAAGATGCTTTAGGGGAGTCAACTCCCTTGCAAGCGTCTACATGGGCAATACTGTTGGGTTTATCCATGATCTTAGTTTTTGTTCCATTTGAGCCATTTCCATCTGTGATAGCACCCAAGGTATGGGGTTCGTTAACCTACCTAGGAATTTGCGGTTCTGTTTTGGGTTTTGTTTGGTATTATGAAGGAGTGAAAAAAATCGGTCCCGTTAAAACATCCGTGTTCAACAACCTCATCCCAATTTTTGCCATGATCATCTCCATGGTTTTGTTGAAAGAAACACTTCAGACCTACATGATATATGGGTCCATCTTAGTGATAGGAGGCGTCTTGATCATCAATCGATTTTGATCAATTGGTTTTTCCTGGATAGATTTTCAAAGCCTCTTCCAAGCAATCCATAGCAGCATTGATGTCTTCGTTATTGATCACATAAGCCATTCGCACTTCGTTTTTTCCTAATCCTTTTGTTTCATAAAAACCACTGGCGGGAGCCATCATCACGGTTTGATTTTTATAGGAGAAAGATTCAAGAAGCCATTGGCAAAAACGATCGCCGTCGTCGATGGGGAGTCGAGCTATTACATAAAAAGCGCCACCCGGAGTAGGGCAATAGACTCCAGGGATTTTATTGAGCCGACTTACCAATACATTTCTTCTTGATAAATAAGCTGCTTTGGGTTCATCAAAATAATTTTCTGGAAGATCAACGGCGGCTTCGCCTAAGATTTGAGCGAGGCCGGGTGGACTTAATCGTGCTTGAGCCAGTTTCATGGCTGCTTGATAGACAGCTTTGTTTTTGGTGATGAATGCACCGATGCGCGCACCACAAGCGGAGTATCGTTTGGAAATAGTATCCATCAATACAACCTGTTCTGAAATTTTATCCAACTGCAAAGCGCTAATGAAGGTTCCTTCGTAACAGAATTCGCGGTAGGCTTCATCCGAAAAAAGAAAGAGTTTGTGTTTGAGGCAAATTTCTTCAAGAGCTTTGAGTTCTTCTTTTTTATATAGGTATCCGGTGGGGTTATTCGGATTGCAAATCAGAATGGCCTTTGTTTTGGGTGTAATCTTTTTTTCAAATTCTGCAATGGGAGGAAGTGCAAAGCCGTTTTCAATGGTTGCAGTTATCGGTACAATATGTACATCACTCATTACAGCAAATCCATTGTAATTGGCATAGAACGGTTCGGGTACGATAACTTCATCACCTGGATCCATGCAGGCCATCATGGCAAATACAATAGCCTCACTGCCTCCGGCTGTGACGATGATTTCATCCTTGCTGACTTCAATTCCTGCTTTTTTGTAATATTCTTCAAGTTTTTTTCGGTAGGATTCGTTTCCGGCACTGTGGCTATAGGCCAGGACTTTGATATCTGCTTTTCGAACGGCATCCAATACGGCTGGGGGAGTTTCAATATCTGGCTGGCCAATATTCAGGTGGTGAACCTGAATTCCTCTTTTTTTAGCAGCTTCAGCGTAAGGAACCAATTTGCGGATAGGAGACGGGGGCATTTTTTCGCCCCTAGAAGAAGGTTTTAACATGATGTAAAATTAGTCAAATTGGTTGCATGCCAAACAATATGTAAATTCGAAAAAACGTTAATTACCCATGAAAAAGATCGGCTTATCCTTCCTTTTTGCATTGTTTGGCATGATTTCGATATGCGGATATGCTCAATCCACAGCTTCCAATCCAGCATTAAAAATCGGATTCAAGGCCCTTTCCCATGATTTTGGGAAAATTCCTCAGGGGAAACCTGTGTTTTTTGAATTTGAAATAGCAAACCAAGGAACTGCTCCCGTTGCCTTAGAAAATGTTATGGCTTCCTGTGGCTGCACTACACCTGAATGGTCAACCGAGCCTATAGCCATAGGAAAAACGGCTACTATCAAGGTAGGGTACAACTCTGCTGCCCCCGGTCCTTTTGAAAAAACAATTCAGGTTGCTTATGGAGGGGGACAAATGCAGGTGCTCACCATAAAGGGAAATGTTTGGAAAACTCCCGATCAGCCTGCTCCGGCCAATAAGAGCCTGGCGCTGCTGAAAACCCTAAAATCTTCTTAACATATTTATCTTTAATTTTACACCAGAACAAGAAAAAACAGAAATATGAAAAAGCTAATCCTCGCTTTATTGGTATTGGGAATCGGTTTCAATGGATTCTCACAAACAGCAATCAAGAAAGCCGAAGACCTTGTTAAGTTCAAGGAAATCAGGCATAATTTCGGAAAGATCAAGCAGGGTGTACCTGTTACCCATGATTTCGAATTCACCAACATTGGTAATGAGCCGGTAATCATAGAGAATGCATCTGCTTCATGCGGTTGCACAACCCCAACATGGCCTCAAGCTCCGGTTACAAAAACCAAGGCTGATAAAATCAAAGCTGGTTTTAACGCCGCAGCACCTGGTCCATTTGAAAAAACAGTTTTTGTTAAGATCAAAGGCGTTGATGCTCCTTTTGAATTGAGAATTGCTGGTGAAGTTCTTTCTGCTGCTGAGTACGACAAGCAGATGAAGAAATAACCAAATCGATACAATGAATTGAATGGCGTGCAGGTTACTGCGCGCCATTTTTTTTGATTACAACTTGTTGAAATCTTGTTTTCTCACCTCCCATTCAGGGGTAAGCCCATATCAGTAAAATGCATAGTTTTGTCGCATGAACCCCATGAGGATTAAGGAAGACAGCCAGGCAGAGTCGCTTTCTTTTGAAGCGTTTTGTCAAACGGTTTTAGCGGATTACAAACTGGCCTTCGAAAGCAGGCAAGCCAGCCTCTTGGGTAGAAAAGAAGTGCTGACCGGTAAAGCAAAATTTGGAATTTTTGGGGATGGCAAAGAAGTTCCTCAAGTGGCAATGGCTAAGTTCTTTAAGCCAGGAGATTTTTATGCAGGGTATTACCGAGACCAAACCTTTGCATTTGCTTCTGGTGCTGCAACCATTCAAGAATTTTTTTCTCAATTGTATTCAGATCCCAATCCAGAAAATGATCCCCACAGTGCAGGAAGAAACATGAATAGCCATTTCTGTACCCCTTCCATTGATTCTCAAGGAAACTTTGTAAAACTCAGTCAGCAAAAAAACTTGGCAATGGGGTTGGCTCCTACAGCCGGGCACATGCCGAAAGCATTTGGATTGGCCTTTGCTTCCAAGGTATTTAGAGATAATAAAGCTTTGCACGGATTTACGGATTTAACGAATAAGGGCAACGAAGTATGCTTCTCAACCATTGGAGATGCTGCTACTAGTGAAGGGCATTTTTGGGAATCGATAAATGCTGCAGCAGTTTCTCAGGTGCCCTTGGTTGTTTTTGTTTGGGATGATGGATATGGAATATCTGTCCCAAAAGAGTTTCAAACCGTGAAGTCTTCTATTTCCGAAGCCCTCTCTGGATTTGAAAAACAGAAGGGGACTAATGGGATTTTAATTTATAAAGTGAAGGGGTGGGATTACGCTCAACTCTGTGAAGTATTTGAAGAGGGAATTTCAATAGCAAGAAGAGATCACGTTCCTGTTTTGTTTCATGTTGAAGAATTAACTCAACCCCAAGGGCACTCTACTTCAGGATCTCACGAGCGCTACAAGCCTTTGGAGCGATTGCAATGGGAAAAAGAGTGGGACTGTCTTTTGAAAATGAGAACCTGGATCATTGAAAATGCATTGGCAACGGAAGAGCAGGTAGAATTCATTGAAGAAGAAGCCAAAACTTTTGTCAACAATGCTCGTTTATCCACTTTTCAACTGTACGAGGCTCCCATCTTGCAACAACGGGAAAAAGCCTTGGCCTTGATTGCGGAATTGGTGGAGAGAACAAACGATGATCGTATTCGCAGTATTCATGATGAATTGTTTCAGCAAACAATCCCATTCCGCAGAGACGTGATGAAGGCGTTGCAGCGAACCATTCTATTTGGATCACAACACGAATTGATTAAAAAAATTAGTGCGTATTATCATGAGCTTTTAGAAGAAAGTAAAAAGCTGTTCAACAGTCAATTGAAATTTGGACAAAGCGGAATGGAAATCAGTAATCCACTTCCATCTCTTCCGGTAAGTGATGATGCTCCCGTTATCAATGGGTATGAAATATTGAATCGGTATTTCGATGAATTGTTTGCTTCTAACCCCAAGGTGGTTGCTTTTGGTGAAGACCTGGGTAAGATTGGGGATGTTAACCAAGGGTTTGCAGGCTTGCAACAAAAACACGGAAGTGAACGCATTTTTGATACTGGCATACGCGAGCTCACTATCATTGGTCAGGGTGTAGGGTTATCGATGCGGGGACTTCGTCCCATTGCAGAAATTCAGTACATTGATTACCTATTGTTTGGTTTAGAAGTTTTAAGTGATGATGTAGCATCTTTGCATTACAGGTCTGCAGGAACACAGATTGCTCCTTTGATTGTTCGTACTCGTGGTCATCGTTTAGAAGGCATATGGCATAGTGGATCACCGATGGGATTGATGGTCAATTCCCTGAAAGGATTTAATATTTGTGTTCCACGAAATATGGTGCAAGCTGTAGGATTTTACAATGCACTTTTGGATGGCAATGATCCGGGAATTGTTGTAGAGTGCCTTAATGGATATCGATTGAAAGAAAAATTACCCGCTCAATTGTTGAATTATAAACTTCCTTTCGGCGTTGTTGAAATCGTGAGGGAAGGTACAGATGTTACCGTAGTGAGTTATGGTTCAACACTACGGGTAGTAATGGATGCGGCAAAACTTTTAGCTGAAACGGGGATTCATATCGAGGTGATCGACATACAAACCTTATTGCCTTTTGACCTTGGTCATGATATTCTTAAATCCTTGAAAAAAACCAACCGTATTTTATTTGTTGATGAAGATGTGCCAGGTGGTGCATCATCCTATATGTTTTCGGAAGTAATGGACAAGCAGGGTGGATACAGATGGTTGGATGCTTCTCCTAGAATTCTTTGTTCAAAAGAGCATCGCCCGCCTTATGGAAGCGATGGGGATTATTTTTCGAAGCCCAACGTGGAAGATGTGCTGCGCATGATTACTGATATCATGGCAGAATAGGTTTACTTATTTCAAGTTGTGAAATACTTTCTGAACGTCGTCGTCTTGTTCTAGTCGATCGACCAACTTCAATACTTCTTGCGCTTGTTCTTCGCCTAATTCAACAACAGAAGACGGAATCCATTCTACTTCTGCGCTGAGTGGATTTAGGTTTTTTTCTTCCAATGCTTTCTGCATATTTCCAAAATCATTGAATGCGCAGCGAATGACCAATACCACTTCTCCGGAATCGGTTGTGCCCTCTCCCAATTCTTCCAAACCAAAATCAATCAGTTCCAATTCCAGTTCATCCGGATTCAATCCTTCGTTCTTTAATTTAAAAACTCCCATTTTCTTGAACTGAAAGCTTACGCTGCCGCTGGTTCCCATGGCTCCGTTTCCTTTGTTGAAATGGGATTTCACGTTGGCCACTGTACGCACGTGATTATCGGTTGCAGTCTCAATTAGGATTGCTACTCCGTGGGGGCCATACCCTTCATATAGAATTTCTTCGTAGTTGTCCATTTCCTTGCCCATTGCTCTTTTGATAGCAGCCTCTACACGGTCTTTGGGCATGTTTACGCTCTTGGCGTTTTGAAAACAACGACGAAGGGCTGGATTGGTATTGGGATCAGGTCCGCCTGTTTTTACTGCGATAGCAATTTCCTTACCTATGCGCGTAAATTGTTTTGCCATTCTATCCCAACGGGCAAACATGGCATGTTTTCTAACTTCAAATATCCTTCCCATGAACTGTAATTTGTCGGTTGCAAATGTAAGCAGCTTTCCCGATTTGAATTTGCATAAAAAAAGCCCCTAAAGGGGCCTTTTTATTGAGGGTAGCTATTTTTTTATGTGTTCAGTTTACTGTTTTTCTTACTATATAGGAAATAGACGATCAATCCGATAAACATCCATCCAAAAGCAACTTTTAAGGTTTGGGTATCCAGTCCTACGATCATGGCTAAACAGATTACTGCGCCTAAAACAGAAACAACCGGAGCAATAGGGGCTCTGAATGGTCGTTCCAGATTAGGAGCTTTGACTCTTAATATCCAAACGCCGATGCTGACCAGTACAAATGCAAACAGGGTTCCAAAACTGGTAAGATCACCAGCTACATCTCCGGGCACAAATGCTGCAAACGCACCTACGAATACAAAGAGAATGATATTGGACTTGTATGGTGTTTTGAATTTTGGATGAAGAACACCGAATGCTTTTGGAATCAATCCATCATTACTCATGGTATAGAAAATTCTGCTTTGTCCCATGAGCATCACCAAAATTACCGATGAGAAACCGGCAAGGATAGCAACCGTTACTGCCGTTGCTAGCCAATTGTAGTTTGTCATGTAGGTTGAGATGGCATATGCAACGGAAGCTTCTCCTCCTTTTTCTGGATCAACAAATTCTTTCCAGTTGGTAACACCGGTTAACACGTGGCCAAACAATACATACAAGATGGTACAAACAACCAAGGAGCCGAGAATACCGATGGGCATATCTCGTTTTGGATTTTTAGCTTCTTGGGCGGCAGTGGATACAGCATCAAAACCGATGAAGGCAAAAAATACAATAGCTGCACCACCCAAAACACCGCCCCAGCCGTGTTTATTCCAGCCGGAATAATCTTCAATTACTTTTCCTGCTTGATCCACTACAGCGGGTTCATTCGCTGGAATCATATAAGGGATATAATTTTCGGGGTTGATAAACTGCCAACCGATGACAATGAAGATCAATACAACGGCAACTTTAATAAATACGATAACGGCATTTACGCGCGCAGACTCCTGAGTGCCTTTGATCAACAAGAGGGTTAGCAGTAATAAAATAACCAATGCAGGCGCATTGATCATACCTTGATGCAATACACCGCTGGAATCGGTATAACTTTCAAATGGTGAATGGCACCATTCATACGGGATTGCTCCATCCAGTAATTTATTCAGGTATTCGCTCCATGCAATGGAAACCGTTGCAGCACCAAGAGCATATTCCATAATCAGTGCCCATCCAATGATCCAAGCTACCAATTCGCCCATGGTTACATACGAATATGCGTAGGCACTTCCTGCAATGGGAATCATGGATGCAAATTCGGCATAACACAAACCTGCAAATGCGCAACCGAGTGCAGCAACAATAAACGACAAGGTTACAGCTGGACCAGCTGCTTGTCCCGCTGCCGCTGCAGTACGAACAAATAAACCTGCTCCAATGATGGCTCCAATTCCGAGTGCAACAAGATTTCCTGCACCCAATGTTCGCTTCAATCCTTTTTCTGAATCAGCAGCTGTGGCCAGCATTACATCGAGTGATTTTTTTCTAAATAAGCCCATAT
>JAULVY010000103.1:0-24206 GCA_032110825.1 Chitinophagaceae bacterium
TCAATACATTTACCTTAAGTTTTGATGATCCCCGATTTGACGAATCTGAATATGCAGAGATTATATCTAAACGATTTCATACAAATCATATCGTTCAAAAACTGAATCCCGATTCTCTAGTAGCAAAAATTCCTGAAGCTCTTGATGCAATGGATAATCCAACCATGGACGGGATCAATACATTCATCATATCCCATGCTATTAAAGAAGCAGGTTTTAAAGTCGCGATGTCTGGTATAGGTGGTGATGAACTATTCGCAGGATATCCTGGATTTCGTTATTATAAAAAATTAAGGAATATAAAATCAGTATTCAACGCGACGTATCCCATTCGAAAATTAGCATTAACATTTTTGAGTTCAAGCAAATCTCTGGATCAAAAGCAAAAGGGAATTCTTGGACTTACAAAAGGGGATATATTTCATTTTTATCCTTTTATGCGGTCAATGATCAGTCAACAGCAATTTGATTTTTATTTCAATATTCAATTCGCTTCACAGCAATTTGATAAAAAAATTCAGGAGCATAAATCCGCCTTTGAACAAGTAGATGATTTATCTCAGTACTCATTAGCAGAATATTTAGGGTATGCCCAATACACCTTATTGAAAGATGTGGATCAGATGAGTATGTCAGCGGGACTAGAAATTCGTGAACCTTTCTTTGATCATAAACTCATTGAGTATGTTCTCTCTTTACCTGATGAACTGAAACAAGGTTCGCAGCCGAAATCATTATTGGTTAAAGCATTAGACCCTTTGCTTCCTAAAGAAATTATCAATCGTCCGAAAAAAGGATTTGTCATTCCCTGGGAGAAATGGCTGCGAAGAGAATTATCTTCATTTTGCAAAACTCAATTGGATTCACTGGCAACTCGAGAGTTTGTGAAAAAGCAGAATGTATTAGGAAACTGGGGACGATTTTTAAAGGGTGATGAAGGCGTTAAGTGGACAGAAATCTGGTCGCTTGTAGTTTTAGGCTATTGGTTGGATAAAAATCAAATGAATTGAAAATTCTGATTTTCTGTGATTGGTTTGAGCCAGCATACAAGGCAGGGGGACCTGTGAGATCGATCGTAAACTTGGTTAATTTTCTAAAACCAGACCATGAGCTATTTGTGTTTACATCCGATCGCGATCTAAATGATCAGGGACCCTTTCCTGGAATTCAAACAGATGGTTGGAAGTATGCTAATGGATTTAATCTATATTATTATTCTCCTGGTTCCATGACGCTTAAAAAAGTAAAGCAAATTATACGTGATGTCAGTCCAGATCGGATTTACCTGAACAGTATGTTTTCAAACATGATTCTTCCCTTACTCGCTGCAGGTAGAAGCGGGAAGATAGTTTTGGCTCCTAGAGGTATGCTCAAAGAGTCTGCATTGGCCGTAAAACCGATTCGGAAGTATTTTTATCTCCATTTTTTAAAACTGCTTAACCTAGAACAATACATTCGCTTTCATTCTTCGGGGCCTGATGAAACTAGAAGCATCTACCGGATATTTCCAAAAGCAAGTTCCATTATTGAAGCACCGAACCTGCCTGTTTCTGTCGAACCGATTCTTAGTTCTGCAACAAAAGAAGTTGGAGAGCTAAAATTGATATTTGTCGGGCGAATGCAATCCATAAAGAATTTGCATTTTCTTTTGGATTTACTGCTTGAGTATCCAAAGCAAATTGAATTGACTACCGTAGCTACTTCAGAAGATCCTAATTATGCAAGGGAATGCAAAGATCTAATCGATAAACTTCGAGCGAAGCATCAAATCAATCTCTATATTGATTTGCCCCATCCGCGAATTAAAACTTTGTTGGAGCAAGCTCATTTATTTGTTTTGCCTACATTAGGCGAAAGCTTTGGTCACGCTATATTTGAAGCCCTAGCTGTGGGCTGTCCCGTTTTGATCAGCAACCAAACTCCATGGATCAATTTGGCAGAGCAAAAGGCTGGCTGTGAGCTGCCATTAGAAATAAGTTTGTTTCTAGAAAAATTGAATGAATTTCAGGCTATGGGTAATGAAACCTGGCAGCAGTATCGGCAAGGAGCAAGAAGTGCAGCTGAATCGTATATTCGACAAGCCAATTTTTCTGAGAAGTATAAAAATCTGTTTCATTTATAACTAGATAAAATTTTAATGAAAGTTGATCTTACACATTACGATGCCAATAATTTAGGTTTTGGAAGAAGTATTGGTGCCTCCAAATTCAAGCAGATTTTGTGGTTTTTCTGTAGTGTACTATTCATTCGAAATCCGCTTATCCCGTTTGCTGCTTTTCGGAAATGGGTGTTGGTTGCATTTGGAGCTAAGATTGGAATCGAGTCCCGAATTCGTCCGGGTGTCCAAATTAAATTCCCTTGGAAGTTAGAATTGGGGGATCATGTTTGGTTGGGTGAAAATTGCTGGATCGACAATTTGACTCATATTACCATTGGAAGTCATTCCTGTATTTCTCAAGGAGCTATGCTTTGCACAGGGAACCACGATTATAAGTCGGCCGGTTTCAGACTTCAACTCAAACCCATTATCATTGAAGATGGAGTTTGGATTGGGGCAAAAGCTTTTGTAGGTCCGGGGGTACACGCCAAATCACACTCCATGCTAACAGCAGGATCGGTTGCCACCAAAGATCTTGAGCCTTATACCATATATCAAGGGATTCCTGCTGAGCAAAAAGGTATTCGTACTATTAGTTGATTGTTTTGAAACAAGAAAATCCCATTCGGATATCCATTATTACCGTTTGCCGAAATGCGGAATCGACTATTGCAGATGCTTTAACGAGTGTAGCAAAACAGCAATTTCCATCTGTAGAACATATAGTTATAGATGGAGCATCTGTTGACAATACACGCGGTGTTGTTGAGTCATTCCCTCATGTACGTAACCTTATTTCAGAAAAAGACGATGGTATTTATCATGCTATGAACAAAGGATTGAAAATCGCTACTGGTGATGTTATTGGTATTTTAAATGCAGATGATTTGTATGTAGATGATTTTGTTTTGTCTGATGTTAGTCGGCAATTTCAAGATGAAACTGTTGATGCGGTTTATGCCGATTTGGTTTATGTTGATTTTAATAACGCTGATCGAGTTACTCGTACCTGGAAAGCCGGCTCATATAGTTTAAAATCTTTATATAATGGATGGATGCCTCCACATCCAACATTTTTTGTTCGAAGATCAGTCTATGAAAAACTTGGGAGTTTTAATACTTCTTTGGTATCTGCAGCTGATTACGAACTCATGATTCGCTTTTTACTCAAGCATACAATCAAGGCGAAATATCTCCCGAGGGTGATTATCAAGATGCGTAGAGGAGGGATAAGCAATGCTAGTTTAAAAAACAGAATGCGGGCGAATCAGGAGGATCGAAAAGCTTGGGAAATCAATGGTTTGAAGCCTCAATTCTTTACATTAATTTTGAAGCCGTTAAGGAAACTATCTCAATTTATTTAAATGGTAAAAGTTGCATTGATTACAGGAGTAACGGGACAAGATGGTGCTTATTTAGCAGAACTTCTTCTTTCCAAAGGGTATGAAGTACATGGAATAAAGCGAAGGGCTTCCTCATTTAATACTTCGCGAATTGATCATTTATATGAGGATCCGCATGAAAAATCCGTTCGCTTCAAACTGCATTATGGTGACCTATCGGATTCTACGAATTTAATCCGGATCATTCAGGAAATTCAGCCCGACGAAATTTACAATCTCGGCGCAATGAGTCACGTTAAAGTGAGCTTTGAAACTCCCGAGTATACTGCCAATGTTGATGGCATTGGTACGTTGAGAATTTTAGAGGCTGTTCGTTTACTCGGGCTCACTCAAAAAACAAAAATTTATCAGGCTTCTACTTCTGAATTGTACGGCTTGGTTCAGGAAGTCCCGCAAAAAGAAACAACTCCATTTTATCCCAGATCGCCTTATGGTGTAGCTAAGTTATACGGGTATTGGATAACGGTAAACTACCGTGAAGCTTATGATATGTTTGCTGTTAATGGAATTTTATTCAACCATGAAAGTCCCTTGCGTGGTGAAACCTTTGTAAGTAGAAAAATCACCATGGGTGTGGCAAAAATTGCATTGGGGATGCAAGAAAAATTATTCATGGGAAATCTAGATGCATCAAGGGATTGGGGACATGCCAAAGATTATGTTGAAGCCATGTGGTTGATGCTGCAGCAGGATGTTCCAGAGGATTTTGTTATTGCAACTGGAAAAACGACCAAGGTTCGTGATTTTGTTCAAATGGCATTTCAGGAATTGGGTATTCAGGTTGAATTTAAGGGGAAGGGTCTTGAGGAAAAAGGGTACGTTGTTGCCTGTTCAAATTCTGAATATCAATTGCCTGTAGGAAAGGAGATCGTAGCTGTTGATCCCACGTATTTTCGTCCAACTGAAGTTGAGTTGCTGATTGGGGACCCAGCAAAAGCCAATCAAAAATTAGGATGGAAACCCAAATTCGATTTACCCATGTTGGTTAATGATATGGTGATGAGTGATCTTCGTTTATTCAAACGAGAAAAATTATTGAAAGACTCTGGTTATAATATAAGTCACCCTAAAGACTGATTCTACCTTAATTTTCTTATGCAAAAAAGTTCAAAAATTTACATAGCCGGTCATCGGGGTATGGTAGGGTCTGCTATTCATCGTAAGCTTACTGCAGAAGGGTTTGAAAATATTCTTGTTCGCACATCTTTGGAATTGGATCTTAAAACGCAAGAAGCAGTTAACGAGTTTTTTGAAACGCATCGTCCCGACTATGTCTTTTTAGCAGCCGCAAAGGTGGGAGGGATCATGGCAAACAATACCTATCGTGCCAATTTTCTCTATGAGAATTTAATGATCCAAAATAATGTTATCCATTCTGCCTATGCCACTGGGGTAAAAAAATTATTGTTCTTGGGTTCATCTTGTATTTATCCTAAGCTGGCTCCACAGCCGTTGAAAGAAGAGTATTTGTTAAGCGGACCACTTGAGCATACCAATGAACCTTATGCGATTGCAAAAATTGCTGGTATAAAAATGTGTGATGCTTACCGGGATCAATACGGTTGCAATTTTATTTCGGTGATGCCCACCAATTTGTATGGTCCGCATGATAACTACGATCTTCAAAACGCTCACGTTTTACCTACGTTCATCCGCAAGTTTCACGAAGCAAAATTGAAAGATTCACCTTCGGTAACCATTTGGGGATCTGGAACACCGAGTAGGGAGTTCATGCATGCTGATGATTTGGCTGATGCCTGCTATTTTTTAATGGAAAATTACAATGAACCTGGATTTGTGAACATTGGTACGGGGGAAGATTTAACCATAACTGAATTGGCTCTTTTGATTAAAGATGTAGTTAGATATACCGGAACAATCGAGTACGACAAATCCAAACCTGATGGAACTCCGAGGAAATTGATGGATGTAACCCGACTTACCCAATTGGGTTGGAAATATCGAATTCCGTTGAGAGCGGGGCTTGAACGTGTGTACCTTGACTACCAAGCTGAGTTGAATCGATAGTTTTTGAATTTGATTTCCGCTACTTAATATCAATATTTTGTTTTCTTTTTTCCATAGAAAAAATTGGTTGAACTCTTTTCCTTTTCATCAGCTGAAAACGGATGTTCATTCTCATTTGATTCCCGGTATTGATGACGGTTCACCAGATTGTGAAACGTCTATTGAGTTGATGAAAGGAATGATTGAATTGGGATTTGAGCAGTTTACCGGCACTCCGCATGTGATGGGAGATATTTGGAAAAATGATGCGGAAAGCATTGGGAATGCACATGCTCTTCTGCAAAAGAACATGATCATGCAGGGGTTGAATTATCCTCTTGGTATGGCTGCCGAGTACTTGGTAGATGAGCATTTTGAGCTCTTGATAAAAACAAAAACGCCTTTATTGACTATTAAAGAAAACTGGGTTTTGATTGAGATTTCGTTTATTCAGCCTCCCATGCAGCTAAAAGAGGTGATTTTCGAGCTTCAGTTGAATGGGTATCAACCCGTGTTTGCTCACCCAGAGCGTTACAGTTTTTACTATGGTCAAAAGGGTCAACTAGTGGATATTAGAGATTCTGGATGCTTATTTCAATGCAATCTGCTTTCATTTTCAGGTTATTATGGTCAGGGTGCGCTGCAGGCTTCCGAATGGTTGGCAGAAAAAGGAATGATAGATCTTTTGGGAACAGACCTTCACCACGAAAGACACTTGAATGGATTAAGGGAGCTCAAGGAGACCAAAGCGCTGAAAAATGCGCTAGGGAGTTTAAAGTAAAATACACAGTCAACTTAATTTTATGTTAGCCCTCTGAACCTTTCGGGGGGCTTTTGCGTTTATGGATAGAAGGTATTTTTTTGTAAGGTTTTCCTGTCTCCCATATTCTTGCTCAAAAGTATTCTTTATTTCCTTTTGTTTAACTTTGCTCCTGTTCAAATTAAACCAACTTCCCGGTCTGCTTCTGTTCTCCAAAACAATTATGATTAAATAATGTTATTGAGCCGATGAACGCATTCACAATTAAAGATCTGGAAAACTTGACGGGTATAAAAGCCCATACCATTCGGATATGGGAACAGCGTTACCATTTTCTAAAACCACAGCGCACAGATACCAATATTCGTTACTACAATAACGAAGAACTCAAGAAGATCCTCAACATTGCCTTGTTGAATAAGTATGGCTTTAAGATATCCCACATTGATCGCATGTCAGAAACGGATATCAAGGCCAAGATTATGGGTATTAATATTGTAGAAGCGCAGCAGGAGAGGATAGTGAATACCCTTATTCAGGCGATGGTTGACATGGACTTAGAGGGGTTTGAGTCCTGCATGGAAGAGCAAATACGGGTGAGGGGTGTTGAAAAAACAATCAATCAAGTCATCTTTCCATTTATGGAAAGAATTGGTGTGCTTTGGATTACAGGCCATATCAATCCGGCTCAAGAACATTTGGTTTCAAATATTATACGTCAAAAATTAATTGTTGGAACAGAATCCATCAATCCCATTTTCCAGCTTAAAAAGACTGCTTTACTTTTCTTACCCGAGGGTGAATTTCATGAACTGGGATTGCTTTTTGTACAATATTTATTGAAAAGCAGAGGAATCCGTATTTACTATTTGGGCTCCAATGTTCCGTTGGAAGACGTGGAGTATGTTGTTAAGTTTAAAACCCCCGATTTCATTTATACGCATCTAACGTCAGTATCCAGTGTATTCAATTTCGATAAATTCATACACCAATCGCTTAAGCGATTTGGCAATGTCCCCTTGGTTATTTCTGGGAGATTGGCCGCCAACTACGAGAAAAAAATCCCACCTCAGATCCATTTCAAGCGTTCTTTACACGAACTGACCCAGTTTATAGCCGACTTGGCCTAGGCTAGGACCCTGATTTCCAGTCAATTATTTTGTTTAAAAATTAATTTAAAAAAATTAAACAAAAACTCTTGGACACCATCCTATTTTGTTTAAATTTGTGTATTCAAAATTTAAACAAATTCTTATGTCAACTCAAGAATTCAACCAGCTGCTTATTCAGAACACTGAATATTTGAGGCCCTTTGCCGTAACGTTGACTAAAGATCATGAATCGGCAAAAGATCTTTTGCAGGAAACTATGTTTAGAGCTTTGTCCAATCAGGAAAAATACAGTGTGGGCACCAACATCAAGGCCTGGCTCTACACCATCATGCGCAATATTTTCATCAACAACTACAGAAGAAAGGCCAAGCAGAATACGATATTCGATAATACACCGAATGAATTTTTGATTGACCAGAATCAAGGGGCAATTCCGAATAGTGCAGAAACATCCATTCGCATGAAAGACATAACCCAAGCCATACATGAACTTCCTAGTATATTCAAACAACCCTTCATGCTGTATTTTGAAGGGTATAAATACCATGAAATTGCTGTGATGTTAAACGAGCCTCTTGGAACCATCAAAAGCAGAATTCATTTTGCCAGAAGGTTGCTTAAAACCGAAATCAGCAAGTTTTGATTTAATTTTCCCTTGTGTCTAAAAAAGCAATTGTTATAGGCAGTGGATTTGCAGGCCTATCCGCAGCTAGTTTTCTAGCGAAGCAAGGGTGGGCTGTAGATGTGTTTGAAAAACACGATCAGCCTGGAGGTAGATGCAGACATTTCAAGAGCGATGGATTCACATTCGATATGGGCCCCAGTTGGTATTGGATGCCCGATGTATTTGATCGATATTTTTCATGTTTTGGGAGAAAAGTATCAGACTTCTATGAGCTCATTCGTTTAGATCCCTCTTACCGGATTTATTGGGAAGATAGTTACACCGATATGCCGGCGAATTATGAAGAATTGAAAGCCTTATTGGAATCCATGGAACCCGGTGCTGGTAAACAGCTCGATAAGTTTATGGATGAAGCTGCGTATAAATACCGAGTTGGAATTAATAAACTTGTATTTAAACCCGGTCAATCCCTGTTTGAGTTTTTAGATAAGGAGTTGATCATGGGTTTGTTTCGCTTGGATGTTTTCAACGATATCAAGGATCATATTGCCAAGCATTTTAGACATCCGCATATTCGACAAATGATGGAGTTCCCGGTATTGTTTTTGGGAGCACTTCCAGAAAACACTCCTGCATTGTATAGCTTGATGAATTATGCTGATATCAAATTAGGAACTTGGTTTCCTAAAGGTGGTATGTATAAGATCGTTGAAGGGATGCATCGAATGGCGGAAGAAATGGGTGTGCAATTTCATTTCAATTCCAATGTAGAATCCATTCGCGTTGAAAATAAAAAAGCCGTTGGCATCACATACAACAAAGGCATTTCAATTGATGCTGATGTTGTGGTAGCTGGTGCTGATTATCATTTTGTGGAAACTAAATTGCTTCCAAAAGAAGCAAGATCATATTCAGATGCATATTGGGAAAAAAGAACTATGGCGCCAGGCTCATTGATTTATTATGTAGGCATCAATACTCAAATTCCGGATTTACAACACCATACGCTTTTCTTTGATGTTCCATTTGGTGAACATGCTGCTGAAATTTACACAAATCCTGCGTGGCCTAAAAATCCGCTTTTTTATTTAAGTGCAACATCGGTTACAGATAAAACACAAGCCCCATCGCAATCTGAAAACTTATTTTTTCTCATACCTATCGCTGCAGGCTTGGATGGTGATGATGAACAAGTAAGAGAACATTATTTCAATGCTTTGAGTGAACGGCTTGCTTCAAAAACAGGTGTAGATATTCGAAACCACATTGTATACAAACGTGCGTTTTCATACCGTGATTTTGTTCATGATTACAACGCGTTTAAAGGGAATGCCTATGGTTTGGCTAATACTTTAATGCAAACTGCACACCTCAAACCCAATTGCAAAAGCAAAAAGGTAAAAAATTTATATTACACAGGGCAGCTCACTGTCCCCGGCCCAGGTGTGCCTCCCAGCTTAATCAGCGGTGAAGTAGTTGCTCATTTGATTCATAAGGAGCTGAATAACTAGTAGTCTACAACGAACAAATTTGAAATTAGCTTGTTTATTGTTTATCTTCAAATTGTCCTGTGAAATCTCACCTTTAAACAAAAATTCATTTCTAATTCCTTATGATTGGGATATTCCATAACGTGTCAAGAGAATGCAGTCGGATTACTACAGAGCGGTATAGTACCTCGTTCAGTAGTGCTATTCGTTTGCTTGATGCCGATCTAAGAGGTCCCATTTATGATATTTACGGACTCGTGCGGTTTGCTGATGAAATTGTAGATACATTTCATGAACATGATAAAGACCTCTTGTTAAATGAATTTAAACACGATACGTACGAAGCAATAAAACGTGGAATTAGTTTAAATCCCATTCTAAATAGCTTTCAGATTACAGTCAACCGGTACAATATCGACCATGCCTTGATTGATGCTTTCTTCAAGAGCATGGAGTTTGATCTTACGAAAGCGGAATACGATTCAAATGGCTACGCTGAATATATTTATGGAAGTGCTGAAGTGGTGGGCTTAATGTGTTTGTATGTTTTTTGCAATGGCAATCAATCTGAATATGAGAAATTGAAACCCAGTGCCCAATCGTTGGGGGCTGCATTTCAAAAAGTAAATTTTCTGAGGGATGTCAAAGCCGATTACATGCAACTAAATCGTGTTTATTTTCCGGGAGTCGATTTCAACGCTTTTACTGATGAAATGAAAGCATCTATTGAGGCTGACATTGAGCATGACTTTCGTAAAGCCTATGAGGGAATTATTAAACTGCCATTGAAAGCCCGATTTGGTGTATACCTCGCTTATAAATATTACTTGAGTTTATTCAAGAAAATAAAAGCCGTAAAACCTCAACACATCTTAGAGGAACGAATCCGAATTCCGAACTACCAAAAGGCTTGGGTGGCTACCAAAGTTGTGATTCGCACGCAATTAAATATTTTATAAGCGTTCTTGATTTCTTAACTTTCTTTTGAAATAGGAGTTTACTTAAACTCATTCCAAACAACATCCATTACCTTTCCCCTTACATTTAAATCACCAAACGTATTTTTTGCTTCTGGGTGCACTCTATTGGCATGCAATACAAAAACCAATTTCGTTTTTGGATCAGCCCAAGCGCATGTACCTGTAAAACCGGTATGGCCAAACGTGCTCAATGACACTGCAAGAGCGGGGTAAGCTTGGTTTCTTGAGGCATTGTCTTTTTCAGGTTTATCAAATCCTAAACCTCTTCTGCTGATTGTGCTTTGGTATCCGGTAAATAAATCAATGGTGGATGAAGAGATAAACCGCTTTCCATTGATCTCGCCTTTGTTCAAAACCAGTTGCATCAAAACAGCGATCTCATAGGCATTGCTGAACAATCCGGCATGTCCGGAAACTCCTCCAAACATAGCTGCTCCAGGATCGTGCACATAGCCTTGAACCAAACGTTCTCTGAAATAAGGTTCTTGTTCGGTTGGTGCAATGGTATTTTTTTGGATAAATCGGGTCGGATTGAAGCCAGTGCTCCCAAAGCCTAAGGGTCGGTAAAAATTATCCCATGCATATTGGTCGAGCGATTTCCCACTCAAGGCCTTTACAACCTCTCCTAAAAAAATAAAATCATTGTCGCTATACACATATGCCTTCTTTCCATCAACTTCTGAAGTTAAGATCCTATTGAACATGGTATCCCTCCAATCGGTTCTCATGTATAGTGAATCATCAACTTTAATTCCATATTTTTTATCTTCTTTTTTACTGAAATATCCCGGCATTGCTTTGTTGGTGGTGCTATCGGCGATTTCTTTATAAAAAGGAATCCAGGCTTTCAAACCAGCTTCGTGCAATAAGATATCCTTGATCAATATATTTTCTTTGTTGCTTCCTCTTACCCAGGGTAAATAATTGCCCAATGGTTGATTCAACTTCAGTTTTCCTTCGTCGTAAAGTTTCATAATCGATAGGGTTGTAGCACAAATTTTTGTTACCGATGCCATATCGAATACCGTTTCTTGCGTCACCTTGTTTATTGAGCTGTACGTAAAGCTGCCATAGGTTTTTTCGTGAACGATCTTACCATCTTTCATCACCATCAATGCCATTCCGGGTGCAGCTTTTCTGGCAATGGCATCTTGAACAATAGAATCTATTTTTTGCAAGCCACCCGAAGGCGTGGGTTTAATCGTTATACGGGTTGGTGTCTGAAATCCATTCCTTGAAGCCAATGGCAACAGTGGACAAACGGATACCGGTAGTTCGCCTGCTGGACTTACTTCGCCTCTGAGCATACTGGCGGCAACTTGATGAGTAATGGGGTCGTCATCGTAGCATACCATGATGTTTTTCAAATTGCAAAATGATTTAGCAGCATAGGCATTGCCAAACACAAAAAGAGTTGCAGGTTTTGAAAGGGCGATTGAATTGATGAGATTTACGGCAACTGGACTGATGCCAAAATTATTGGCAGGGAAACGCGGAATTTCATGCAATGCAATGATTACATTTTCGTACGATTGAATTGCATTATAAATTTCTTTTGCTCTTGAAGAATCGCTAGTAGATTCTATTTGAAATACATCTGCATTGTACGATCTTCTGACTTCAGAGGCAAATGCTGTTTGTATATTTTTGCCTACATGTATTAATGCTGTTGAAGAAACATTTGTTTGAATAGAATAGAACTTATTCACCCTGATGGGGAAAGCACTAGGCTCCTCGTATTTAGCCAAGGTGATGGCTTTTTCTGCTATTCGTTTTTTTAAATCATTCGTTTTTTCATTGAGGCGTGCGGTGAGATTTTCAAGAGGAACCGGCTTCCAAGTGGATAGTCCCATCTCATATTTCGTAAGTAGGACTTTTCTGGCATGATCTTCAATTTGCTTACGGGTTATTCGCTTGGATAAAATAGCAAGTTTAATTTTACCGATTACCGTTTCTACATCTCCAGGTAAACAAAGCATATCGTTCCCTGCTATAAGTGATTCAACACCTGCCTGTCCATCTGGAAATGCTTCCGCAACCCCTTTCATTTCTAAGGCATCGGTAAACGTTATACCGGTAAAGCCCAGGTCTTTTTTTAATAAATCGGTAACTGTTTTTTCAGAAATTGACGATGCCCTGTCTTGGGTACTATCAACAGAAGGGATAAACAAGTGGCCTACCATGGCACTTCCAATACCTGCAGCAAAAAGCTTTTTAAAGGGGTAGAGTTCTAGGCTGTCGAGTTGATTTCGGGACTTATTGATGATGGGCAATGCATGGTGTGAATCCACATCTACGTCTCCATGTCCCGGAAAATGTTTTGCACTTCCCATGATCCCCTTGCTTTTCATTCCCAGCATATATTGTATAGCAAGTGTTGCTACTTTCTCTTTGTTTTCGCCGAAGGAACGATCGTTGATTACGGGGTTGTTGGGATTGTTATTTACATCCGCAACCGGAGCAAAATTGATTTGGAGTCCCAATTGCCTGCATTGTTCTCCCACCCATTGTCCATATTGATAAACCAAGGAGCTATCTTTAAGCGCACCCAGTGTCATCATTCGGGGTAGGCCTGCTACACTATCTAAACGCATGCCTACGCCATTTTCTCCATCGATGGCCATCATAATAGGAGTTTTGGCTATGGATTGGAATTTATTGATCAAGGCAGCCTGTTTAACAGGGGCTCCTTGAAATAAGCATATCCCACCGATATTGTATTTCAAAATATCCCGCTCCACCGTGGTATCGTAGAAGCTGACTATCCTTGTTTTGAGATCGATAGATGAAAGCCGAACCATGATCAGTTGGGCAATTTTTTCATCCTCAGATAAGGTATTAAGAACACTATCGGCCCAGGCTTCCGCTTTTTGCGACCATCCTTTTAAAAAAACAATGGAAAGCAACAGAATCAAGAGTGATTTTCTCCCGAACATACGTATGGATTTATTAATTTTGTAAGTTAATGTTTTTACGCATGTGACTTCGCATGGTGTGGTGTAAATAAGTATTCATGTCCAATCTCATACAGATTCTTCCTTCGCATATTGCCAATCAAATTGCTGCCGGAGAGGTTATACAACGTCCTGCCAGTGCTGTAAAAGAATTGCTTGAAAATGCAGTTGATGCTGGTGCATCGGAAATCAAATTGGTGGTTTTGGATGCCGGTAAATCCTTGATTCAGGTTATAGACAATGGGCGAGGAATGCATGCAGAAGATGCAAAGAATTGTTTTGAGCGACATGCCACTTCAAAAATTTCGGAGATCGACGATTTATTCAAAATACGCACCATGGGTTTCCGTGGTGAAGCACTTGCTTCCATTGCTGCCGTTGCCCAGGTTGAATTGAAAACCAAGCGTCAAGAGGACGAACATGGAACATGGATTGAAATTGAAAACAGCAAGATTCTTAAGCAGGAACCTGTTGTTTGCGCCAATGGGACCAGTATTGCCATGAAAAATTTGTTCTTCAATGTTCCTGCACGAAGAAATTTTTTAAAAAGCAATTCAGTTGAGATTCGCCATATCACTGAAGAGTTCATTCGCGTTGCCTTAGCTTTTCCTGATGTTTCTTTCTCCTTGATCAACGAAGGCGAAATCAGTTTTCAATTGGATCGGGGAACCTTAAAGCAACGCATTGTTCAATTGATGGGGAATGCCCACGGTACAAAACTAGTATCCGTAGAAGAAAAAACAGAATACTTAGAGGTAAAAGGATTTGTTGGCAAACCAGATACTGCAAAGAAGACCCGAGGAGATCAATACCTGTTTGTGAATGAACGCTTTGTTAAGAACCCTTACCTAACTCATGCGGTTGTTGGTTCTTATGAAGAAATGATAGCACCGGGCTCCTTCCCATTTTTTGCCTTGTTTATTGAATTGGATCCGGCTCGTGTAGATGTAAATGTGCATCCTACCAAGCAGGAAATCAAGTTTGAAGATGAAAAGCTGGTGTACACATTCATCAAATCGGCTATACGGCACGCCTTAGCTCAATTCAGTATTTCGCCTGCCTTGGATTTTAATTTAGATCCAAGCATACAGCATTCAGATGCTTTGAATAAGCCCCTCACCAATGAAGCAGACCAGCGAGTACAATCGGGCGGATTATACAAGTCATTTATTGATCGAAGTCAAGCGCATCGGATTGAGTCGTCCAGCAATCTGAAAGATTGGAAATCATTTTTCACTTCTTCCAATAACAGCGAGAACAGTTATCAGGAAACCTTTTTTCAGGATCAACACCTTCATCAGATAAAGCGTTCTTCCAGTTTAGAATTACCTCCATCTGCACCGGTATTTCAAATGAATCAAACCTATATTGTGTTTGAGCAAAGCAATGGGATAACCATTTTGCATCAGCAACTGGCGCATCAGCAAGTATTATTTGAAAAATTCAATGCAGCCTGGCAGGGTAAGGCCATTCCTGTTCAACAGAATTTATTTCCGCAAGCCATTCAGTTTTCACCTGCAGATGCACAAATCATACAGCATATCCTGCCCGATTTGCTTCAGTTGGGGTATCAATTGGAGCCTTTTGGAAATCATGCTTTTTTACTTCAGGGAATTCCAGCTGATTATGCAACCGACAATGACCAATCGGTTATTGAAATGATTCTAGAAGACATCAAGGAGAATACATCCTCTTTGCATCGAGGGTATAAAGAGAAAATGGCTAAAACACTTGCGCGAAAGCATGCCGTGAAACCCGGAACGGTATTGGATGATTCTACGATGCGTGATCTTGTTTTTCGCTTGTCCCTATCGCTTTCTGGCGCAACTCATTTTGATGGAAAACCACTTTTGGTTGAAGTTAAAAAAGAGTATTTGTCTTCTGTGTTTGGCTTATAGATTTAGCGAACCCAAAAACGTTTCTATTTTTTTTCTCAGTAGAGTTCCAGAGGATTGATGGTTATTGATCATGATGGAAAACGTAAGCCAGTTGTTTGTTTTTGATTTTATGTACCCACTTAGACAGAGCACGCCGCTCATGGATCCAGATTTGGCAATGACTGCATTTTCACCCCAGTTTTTATTGAGCCATTCGATTCCATCGCTGTTCTTTGGAAAAATAGTTTGAATGCGTTCCCAAGGAAGTTCAGCTTTCATTTTTGACAGAACTGCAATCATATCTTCCGGTGAAAACTGGTTGTATCTGCTTAGTCCACTTCCATCTACCCAACGGGGTTTTTGTGGAAGATCCTTTAAATCGTTATCCAGAAGGTATTGTATGATTCTTTTCTCGTCCATAGAGCCGAATTTTTCTCTGGCAACCATGATCAGACTCATATCGGCATAAAAATTATCACTTCTGTACATCATTTTCTTCAAGAGGCTGTCTGTTGGTTGAGAGAAAATATCCCGATGAGGCAATCCCTTAATCTTCCCTTGTATCGATTCGTCTGCTACTTGTATCGATTTGCCTAAACTATCTTTCAACAATTCCAATCCTGTGCTGACTCCGTGGGTAATAAACGGAATGGACTGAGTTGCTGTTTGTTCCATGCCCTCATACAGCTTGAATGCGTTGTTGTGAAAGCTGCGTTCTACCCGAAAACGTGCAGTGCTTTTTCCAAAGTCGATTGGCCAGCTAACATCCGGAATGGAATACACAAATAAATCAACGGTATCCGTAGGATAGGTTGGGTTTTCTTTTTTCGACTTTTCCTGAAACCAATGAATTTGGTTACCATATACGGGAAATGCACTTCGTTCGGTCATGTATTCTTCATTGAAATCGCTCCAGCTCCAACCCGATCCCAATGCCTCGGTATTCCATGCTGCTGGAATCATGTAAATCGGCTTCTGAGTTGATTTCAATTCCTGAAACAAGGGGTGTTGCTGAAAATCGGGATGAAGAAAACTCGGGTCTCCTGTCGGAGTTATAAAAACAGCCGTATCCGCTTCGGTCCATTGTGCAGCTTTGATAACCGAAGGGAGGTATTTTAAGGAAGCGTAGGAAGTATATATTTTGGTATTGCTGGCCGGAGTGAAGTATTTGTCCGATTGGTATTTGTATATAAATTTTCCATTGGAGGGGTCCTGAATAGCTATTCCTACATGGGCATTGGCCAAGCTAGAATCTCTGATTAAAATCGATTTTGCTTTGGTCGAAATCTGTTTTTCTATACTGCAAGAATAAAAAAAGCTTAGGATCAGCAGCGAGAGCAATCCGTATTTATTCATCATGGTGTTACGTGATGTTTGGGTTAACTTCTTTCTTGCAGCCTGAACCAACGTTCTGGAATTTCATTTTCACCTGCCAGTTGAAAGTCTTTGTACGAGCAGGGTACAAATTTTTCATCGGGCATTTTCATCCACCAGCGTCCTGTTTTTTTACTTTTGATGAACGTAGTTTCAAGAGATGCAAATTCTATATGGCATTCAATGAACATATCCTTATCATCAAGTGATGCTTCTTGTTTCCCTGCTTGTATGCCATCTAGGTAATACCAAAGCATCTGGGAAACTTGTTTTGCGAGATTTTCATAGGGATCCTGCTGATCGTTGTATCCCAGTATGCACAAGGCTTTCAGCTGCTCGGCCATTCCAGCATACCGAACGAGTGTGCAGGCTTCTTCGCCGTTTAAACCATTGGGACTGCTGCCTTCCCAAAACGTAGCGGCTCCCAAAGCTGCTAAATCAAAACTCATCAGGTTGCTGCTTCTGATGGAAGGCTCCATTTCCTCAATATTTTCTTTTACACGCCCCAATCGGTAGCAATCAAACCGGAGTTTATCCATGGTTTCAAGCATATGAGGGTGTGTATAATAACTCTGAAATCCCATATGATTGTAGTGGCGGATAAAATTAGGTTCGCCCGTAAGCATTTCCATCAAAAAGTTTTTGGAACGAATGGGGTTATCGATGGACAAATCGATATAAGCGTCCACGCCGGTAACTTCTATAATTTTTTGTTTGCTTTGGTATGCTTCGTAAACACCCAAGGTCAAATCATGTGATCCGCCCAAGAGTACAAATCTCTTTCCCTGACTGATGACTTCCTCGGCAATGGTTTTGACGGCTGCATATGTATCAGACAGGCTGGCGCCTAATTTAACCTGACCCAAATCGGCAACCTGAATGTCTTTGTGCCAATAGTAGAGGCTGTAAAATGCTTTTCGGATCAGATTCAAATTCGATGTTTGAGTTGGATTTCCATCACCGCGAAGTTCTGCACAACTGGCGATAACGACATCTGCATTTGAAATATCCGGCAGCGCATCTATATACATGGGAATGGACCTGCCTATTTGGCCTTCTTTCAGTTCTTCATCACCCAAAATTTCTTTAATGGATACGGGTTCTAAAAAATCGATCAGACCTGATGCATGCATATGCTAACGTTTAAGCAAACCTAATGTAAACTCACGATAAATTTCTAGGTTGATTGAAAAAACTAAATGATTTCCGAAATGCACATCCCGCTGAATTGTTATCTTCGCAACATGCAAGATTTGCTTAATCAAATTGAGGAATTGAGTGCAGAAATCAATGGGTTTTCTGCTCCAGATGAAACTTCATTGGAACAATTCAGGATACGGTTTTTGGGTGTAAAAGGATTGGTGAAGTCGATCATGGGTGAAATGAAAAATGTACCGGTCGATCAAAAAAAATCATTTGGTCAGGTTCTCAATGCGTTTAAAGTATTGGCAGAAGAAAAATACGATGCAGAAAAAGCCAAATTAAACTCCAGCAATTCATCTCATGCCGAGGAACTTGATATAACACTCCCCGGAACCTCTTTTTCTTTGGGAAGCAGGCATCCTGTAACCTTGATGAAGAATCAGATTGTGCAGATTTTTGAGCGTTTATCTTTTACAGTGGCCGAGGGACCTGAGATTGAGGATGATTGGCATAATTTTACTGCACTCAATCTGGATGAGCATCATCCGGCACGGGACATGCAGGATACCTTTTATCTTTCAACCGATCCTGCCATTTTGCTTCGTACCCATACCAGTAATGTTCAGATACGTGAAATGGAAAGGCAAAAGCCTCCCATTCGAATTATTTGTCCGGGCCGGGTGTACCGAAATGAAACCATCAGTGCACGCTCGCATTGTTTTTTCCATCAGGTAGAAGGCCTTTATATTGATACGCATGTTTCATTTGCAGATTTGAAGCAAACCCTATACTTTTTTGTTCAGGAGATGTTTGGGGAAGAAGTGAAAGTTCGGTTTAGACCGAGTTATTTTCCGTTTACCGAACCCAGTGCAGAAATGGATGTCAGCTGCATGTTGTGTAAGGGAGACGGCTGTGCAGTGTGTAAGCGAACAGGGTGGTTGGAAATTTTGGGCTGCGGTATGGTTCATCCGAATGTGTTGAAGAACTGTGGTATTGATCCTGAAGTATATACCGGTTTCGCATTTGGTATGGGCGTAGAACGCCCCGCATTATTAAAATATGGTATTACCGATATTCGATTGTTGAGCGAAAACGATGTTCGTTTTTTGCGGCAGTTTAGTGGAGCTTGATTTTAGATCATTCATAATACATCTTTTTTGGTCAATCGAATACTTGTAACAGGCGCAGCAGGACTTTTGGGGACTTCTTTGATCAAAAGACTACTCAAAGAGAACCAACCGGTAAGAGCGCTGTATCGATCGCGCATGCCTGAGCAGCTTTTAGACCAGTCCAATATTATTGAATGGATAAAGGGCGACATCCTTGATGTGTATGCTTTGCAGGAAGCGATGGAAGGATGCGCAGAGGTTTATCATTGCGCCGGTCTGGTTAGTTTTAATCCTGCGCGAGCCGGTGATTTGATTAAAATCAATCAGGAAGGAACAGCCAATGTTGTAAATGTTGCATTGGAAACGGGGGTTCAAAAATTGGTGCACGTAAGTTCGGTGGCAGCCATTGGCAGAAAACGAAATAACCAAACAGTTCACGAAGAATTGAAATGGGATGATCGCGCAAACCCATCTGTATATGGAATGAGCAAGTATTTAGCGGAGTTGGAAGTATGGAGGGGCATAGCAGAGGGTTTGAATGCTGTGATTGTGAATCCAACGATCATTTTAGGAGTAGGAGATTGGGATCACGGGTCAGCTGCAACTTTTAAAAATGCTTATCGAGAATTTCCCTGGTATACTGAGGGGATAAGTGGATTTGTAGATGTAGAAGATGTTGCTGAGTTGATGAGCAGACTGATGAAAAGCGAAATTCAATCCGAGCGTTATATTATTTCTGCAGAAAACTGGTCTTTTCGAACGGTGTTCGAAGAAATGGCAAACGCTTTTGGAAAGAAAGCTCCCTCATTGATGGTGAGTCCCGCTTTAGCTGCTTTGGTTTGGAGATGGGAAAAGGTGAAAGGCTATTTTTCGGGATCAGATCCGTTGCTTACGAAAGAGACGGCTGAAACGGCACAACAAAAAGTGTATTTCGACAACAGCAAAATCAAAAATGCATTTCCAGATTTTAGCTTTAAGCCGTTGAAAGAAACCATTGATCTGGCCTGTAAAGCGTATTTGAAAAAACTAGATTCAGAAAAGTAAACAACAGTCTCTCTGTTTACAGATTTCGCTTTTTAGATTGATCTGTCAATTCCTTTAAAGAGTTCCATATTTCCGGAATCCGTTTCACCCAAATCATTTCTCTTTTTTTCGACATTTGATCTTCGGCAGGAGTGCCCCAGTATATCTTATTGCCTTCAATACTCGATATTACTCCCCCTTGTCCCATTACCATTGCATTTTCACCAATGGTGAGTGTTTTTCCAACTCCTACCTGTCCCCATAATACCACTCCATCCTCAATAATAGTGGCACCTGCAATTCCTACTTGTGCTGCAAAGAGGCAGTTTTTCCCTACAACTACATCATGACCAATATGAACCAGGTTATCGATTTTGGTCCCTTTGCCAATCACTGTATCGTTGGTTACACCGCGATCGATTGTGCAGTTAGCTCCTATTTCAACATCATCATGAAGGATAACCCTTCCGCAGCTTTCCATTTTTTTGTACCAAGTTTCACGGTTCTTTTTGGTATTGTAATAAAAGGCGTCGGATCCGATTACGGTTCCGGATTGAATAATGATGTTATTTCCCAACACCACATGGTCGTTTATGCATACCTGAGGGTGGAGGATGCAATTTTCGCCAATCTGAACATCTTTGCCTATGTAACATCCAGGTGCGATATAACTTGATTTACCAATAGATGCTGAAGGGTGAATCATCAACGTTGATTGTTCAAAGGGGCGAAAATGCCTAATGATTTTGAGGTAAGCTTCAAAGGGTTCTTCAACAATGAGTAATGTTTTATCAGCAGGAAATGATGTTGATGCATTGATGATGATGAAGCTGGCATCCGATGAAATGCAGGTCTGGTAATACTTTGGGTGATCAACAAAAACAAGATCACCTTTTTCAACTTTATGAATTTCATTGATGCCTTCTGCAAATCCTTGATCGTTTCCTTCTATTCGCGCATCAATTAATGATGCAATCCATTGAATGGAAACCGGTGTTGGAAATTTCATTCGCAATGATTTAGAACAAAGATACTGTTATGTATGTTCTGCATGATTTCGTGGTTGAGCACGGATAATAATTGCAAATCAATCCACGTAATTCACATATAGAAAAAAAATGTTAATAAAATAGTATAAAAAAAATTTTATGTTGATAAAATATATTTATAATATTGTGTAGGGAAATTTATTTCCCGGTACTTATTAACCCATCTATATAACAGCGCTCAGTGTCAACTGAGCGCTGTATTTTTTTATACATTGCAGTAAATTAACGATTATGTTACGATCCATGACAGGTTTTGGAAGGGCTGAGAAATCAATACAGGAAAAGCTTTTCCAAGTAGAGCTGCGTTCGTTGAATGGAAAGCAACTCGATCTTCAATTGAAGATTCCTGTTCAATTCAAGCCTTATGAATTTGATATTCGGAACCTCATATCTGAGCATTTGCAACGGGGCAGCATTGAGTGTATGATCACTTCAAAATCCAATGGTTCATCCAAACCGCCATCGATTAACCTGGAGCTTGCAGCTTCTATTTACCGTCAATTGAAAGGGCTGGCATCTGAATTGAAGGCGGATGAATCACAATTGTTCGCATCTGTTCTTCGTATTCCAGAAGTCGTTTCCAGCACATCTGAAATTTTATCTGAAGAGGAGTGGAAGGGGTGTAAAGATATGTTGATTCAAACATTGGATCTTTTAAATCAACATCGCGAAAACGAAGGCGCAGCGTTGGAAAAAGATTTAGTGAAACGAATCGATCGAATAGCTGAGTTGCAAGTAAAAGTGATGGAATTGGATCCGCAAAGAAAGAAGCGTATCCGTGAGAACATGCTCAAATTAATGGAAGAGCATGTAGGGAAAGAAGCTGTTGATATGAATCGGTTTGAACAGGAGTTGATTTATTACATAGAAAAAATTGATTTGACCGAAGAGCAGGTTCGGTTGTCCAACCACTGCGAATATTTTAAGAACATGCTTGCTGAAAAAGAAGTTTCAAAGGGTAGAAAATTGTCTTTTCTTTTGCAGGAAATTGGTCGGGAGATCAACACAACCGGTTCCAAGGCCTACGACTCCGACATTCAAAAAATAGTGGTCGATATGAAGGACGAGCTCGAAAAAGCAAAGGAGCAGGTACTCAATGTTCTTTGATCAATACTTGGATTCTGTATTTTATTCCTAATTACCTTTGCGGGAATGTCAATAGTTAGGTTATCCTTCGTTTTTTCTCTTTTTGCGTTCATATCCTGCACCGAAACGGGCTTGTATGAAAAAGTCGATTTTATTCCCAATTCCGAATGGGAATCCAGCTATACACCTGAATTTAAATTTGAAATCAAGGATACTTCATCCCAATACCAACTTTATTTTATCATCCGGCATACGGATGCTTACGAGTTCAACAACATCTGGGTTCTATTGAATAGCAGGGTGCCCGGTGATTCTGCCGATCGCTCTGATCGCTTCGATATTCAGTTAGCAAACGATAAGGGGTGGTTGGGTTCTGGCATGGATGATATTTATGATCATCGGGTTTTGCTCTACCGGGAGCCCATCCGATTTGCAAATCCGGGGACCTACATGGTACGATTTAAGCAGGAAATGCGGATCAATCCCTTGAAGCATGTTTATAACGTTGGATTGAGATTAGAAAAACTACCTTAATATGGGGAAGTGGATAGATCGGATCTCTCTTAAATACATCAATTACGTTTATTGGCTCTTGCTTTTTTATATGATTGCAGCATTGGCCTGGTGGTATATCGAATTGGACCAACAAAACGATCTCATGTTGGCTTTTCAGGTAGAGCAGGTTCAGAAAACGCCTGGATATACTCAGAATGACATCAGCAGAGTAAAAGATGCCCATCAGCGCAATGCCCAACAGTATATTGGAGAGGGCCTTACCTTTTTACTTCTTACCATTGTAGCGGCTTGGTTTGTATATAAGGCTGTTCGAAGGCAAATTCGCTTGCACATGCAGCAGAAAAACTTCATGCTAGCTGTAACACATGAGCTAAAAACCCCCATTGCAGTAGCTAAACTCAGTTTAGAAACGCTAAAGCGCCATAAATTGGATCCTGAAAAACAGGAAAAAATCTTAGTCGAAGCCATACACGAAACCGATCGGTTAGATGCATTGTGCAATAATATCTTACTGAGTTCTCAACTTGAATCTGGAGGGTATACCCTGAATAAGGCAGAATTCGATTGTACCCAAATGGTGGAAGACGCAATTGCAGCCTTTTCCAAACGGAATAAATCCAGACAGATTGAACATCAGATTGCACCTGATCTTTTGGCATATGGTGAAGAGTTTCTGTTGCGCTTGGTTCTGAACAATCTTTTGGAAAATGCCGTGAAGTATACTCCTGGGGGATCGTTGATTCGCGTAGAGGCATTGGAAAAGGAACAATTCATTGAAATCAAAGTACTCGATCAAGGTGCAGGGATCCCGGAACTTGAAAAGGCAAAGATTTTTGAAAAGTTTTACCGATTGGAAGATGAGTCCAAGCGAAAAACAAAAGGCACCGGATTGGGGTTATACTTGAGTTCGCGTATAGTTTCCGATCACGGGGGGAGTTTGCACATTGAAAAAAACAAGCCCCAAGGGAGTATTTTTATTATACGCATCCCTAAATTAAAATAATATGAGCGGAGTAAAGGGTTCAATTCTTTTGGTGGAAGACGAAGAAAATTTGCAGGAAGCACTCAAATTGAACCTGGAATTGGAGGGCTATGAAGTTTCTTGTGCTGAAAACGGGGCTGTAGCCATTAAAAAAGTAGAGGAGGAGTATTACGATCTCGTTTTATTGGATGTTATGCTTCCTGAAATTGATGGTTACGATGTATGTCAGCATATCCGCTTGCACAACATCGATACAGCCATTCTCATGCTTAGCGCCCGTGCAGGCAGCGCTGATCGTGTAACGGGTTTAAAGAAGGGAGCTGATGATTACATGACTAAACCCTTTAATTTAGAGGAGTTATTGTTGCGTGTAGAAAAATTAATCAATAAGAATAGGAAATTACTGGAGAAGTCGAGCTTAGATGATCAATACTCATTCGCAGAAAACAAGATAGATTTTAAAGCACAAACAGCAATTAATTTTAGAGGAGAACGAATCGATCTAAGTAAGAAAGAGATCATGCTATTGAAATTGATGATTGAACACCGAAATGAAGTTGTTTCCCGAGAAAAAATTCTACAAGCTGTTTGGGGATATCAGGTATTTCCAACTACACG
>JAULVY010000104.1:0-24824 GCA_032110825.1 Chitinophagaceae bacterium
AATTTTGTCGAGTACATCGTATCCCTTAACCAAAAAACCAAATACTGTATAGTTTTGATCCAAATGGGGAGCTCCTCCTTCTGTTTTGTATACATTTCGGTGCTCGATTGGAAGTTTCCTTCCATTTAAACGGTAGGTTTCTACCGAATCAAGTGATTTATCTGAGAAAACCCTCCCCTGAACAATATAGAACTGTACTCCACTGCTCTCTTTATTCGGGTTAACATTGTCTCCCATTCTGGCTGCAGCCAATACCCCTTTTTTGTGAAAGAGTTCAGGAATAAATTCTGCCGGAACGGTATAGTTTTTTAATGCAGAAGTACTGTCGTAGGTTTTTTTGGTTTTTTCATCTCCAGCCTGAATCATGAATCCGGAAATGACTCTGTGAAAGGAAATACCATTGTAGTATCCAGATTTTACCAGCCGGATGAAATTTTCTTGATGCAAGGGTGTTTGATTATACACCCGAAGAATCAATTCACCTGAATCCGTTTTGACTTGAATATCTTTTTTATAATCTCCTTTTTTGATTTTCACCGTGGGTTGGGCTTGCGCCAGTATGCTGAACCCGGCGAATAAAAAGCCCAAAAGGATTTTGCAGAATTTAAGCTTCATCAGATTTCATTTTGCTCAAAATAAAACAATACGTGGTCTTTCATGAAATTTTCCTGTTCTACCAGGCCCATGGGGGGCAATTCTTTAAGTTGGTTGAAATGAGGCCAGCCGTCTGTATCCCATCCTTGTAGCTCATAGTATCCACTTCCAGATAGAATGGTGCATACCGCTACATGCATAAGATCCTGCTTTTGCTCCTTGGTGAATCGATGGCCTGCGCCCTTAACTTCTTGAATTCCGATTAAAAACAGAATCGATTCGAGATCGGGTTTTTTCTCAAAGCGTGCCATTAATTTTTCTTCTAATTTCCACCACCTTACCTGTAAATCGTCCGATTGCATCATGCTGCAAAACTAAAGCTTCTTTCTGATTGCTTATCTTCGCAAAAAATGGACTGATGCTTTCGCTTTCGTTATTCCGCAATCACCGCATTCTAGTGGAGGAAGGGCTCAAGAAAAAGAACTTTAAGGATCTTTCCTTGGTTTCTGCTGTGCTGACATTGGATGATCAGCGAAAGCATTTGCAATTTCAGACCGATGAGTTGTTGGCTCAACGAAATGCTACCTCCAAGGAAATTGGAAAGCTGATGGGCGAAGGGAAAAAGGAGGAAGCAGAAATGCGTAAAGTTCAGGTAGGGGATCTAAAAAATGAAATTGATCGGTTAACGGCCGAGTTAAAAAATATTGAATCTCAGTTAGAAGACATCCTGATTAAAATACCTAATCTTCCACATGAGCAAGTTCCATCTGGTATTTCTGCTGAGGACAATGTAGAAGTAAGGCGAGGTGGTACCATTCCTAAATTACATGATAAAGCTGTTCCGCATTGGGATTTGATTACTCGGTATGATCTTGTGGATTTTCAAATTGGAGTTAAATTGACGGGGAGCGGATTTCCGGTGTATAAAGGAAAAGGGGCTAAGCTTCAGCGCGCATTGATACAGTATTTTTTAGATTACAATACGGCTGCCGGATATACAGAATACCTGCCTCCGCATTTGGTCAATGCTGACTCTGCTTTTGGAACTGGTCAATTGCCAGACAAAGAGGGACAGATGTATCATGTAACAGCAGACGATCTCTACTTAATACCTACCGCCGAAGTGCCCATTACCAATATATACAGGGATGAAATTGTTGCCGAAGACCAACTTCCAATTAAAATGACTGCCTATACACCATGCTTTAGGCGAGAGGCAGGAAGTTTTGGAAAAGATGTTCGGGGACTAAATCGTGTGCATCAATTCGATAAAGTTGAAATTGTACAAATTACACATGCCAATCAGAGTTATGCTGTATTGGAGGAAATGGTATTGCATGTAGAAAAACTAATACTTTCGCTACAACTTCCCTACCGCATATTGAAACTTTGTGGAGGTGACATGAGTTTTGCATCTGCGCTTACATACGATTTTGAAGTTTACAGTACAGCTCAAGACAAATGGCTTGAAGTAAGTTCGGTTTCCAATTTTGAATCTTTTCAAAGCAATCGTTTAAAGCTCAGAACAAAAGACGAACATGGCAAGCCGCAACTTTTACATACGTTAAATGGAAGTTCACTAGCGCTACCTCGAATTCTAGCTAGTATATTGGAAAACAATCAGACTCCAGATGGCATTCTAATACCCGAAGTTTTGCAACCATACTTTGGGTCCTCAATGATTAATGAATAGCCTGAATGCGTCCATTCTTTTGTGCATAATTGAAAACCACAACGGAGGAAACATGGCTAGTATAATCATTCCAGGATATCCTGTTGGCATTTGTGGAGCATGTTCGTGATGACGGAGCAATTGATATTTTCGACTGGCTTGATAATGATGATCACTATGTCTGGAAAGTTCAAACAAAAGCAACCTGCCTAAAAAATGATTGCTATTCCAACTGTGCTCTGGCATTGCGCGTTCATAGCCCGTTTCCGTTTTCTTGCGTTCAAGTCCGTAGTGTTCAATGTAATTGACCGTTTCTAAAAGTAAAAAGCCCATGGTTGCTGCTGCTAAAAAGCACAAGCCCGCAAAGCTTCCAAATCCAATAAAAATGAGAGTAACGAAAATCAATTGAAGAAGTTGAAATTGAATCATCTGGTTACTCAAGCTCCACACAGCTTTCCCTTTTTTTCGTTGATCCTCTGCTGCAATGTTCCACGCTGATATAAATCCGAAAATGACTGTCCTGAAATAAAAACGATAAAGACTTTCTCCTTTTCTTGCACTGCTCGGGTCTTCGTGGGTGGAAACATGTTTATGATGACCCTTGTTGTGCTCAATGTAAAAATGCATGTAAAGGGATGTCAGCAACAATGCCTTTGCCATGTTTCTTTCGTACAGATGGCGACGGTGACCAAGCTCATGTCCTACATTGATTCCAAAAGTTCCACATAGCAACCCCATCGCCATGATCCTACCCGCGAGCTCCCATGGTTTAAGCGTTGTATCCGCAATCGTCTGAAGAAAAAAATAGAGAGCTATATATTGAAGCGGCACAATAGCATAAAGCCAAAAATCATAGAGTCTATCTTCTTTTGCAATTTGCTCCTCAGCCTCAGAAAGATTCTGATCACTAGATGGTATCAGCAATTCCACTGCCGGAACAAGAAAAAAAGCAAACAGCAATGGAGTAAACACAATCCATCCCTGTTGAGTAAATGAAAAATAAGCCAAAATGTAAATGACCAATGGGAGCCCAAATTTTAATGTTCTGATCTTCATGGTGTATTCCTGTTAAAGTGACTCTTCTTTTTTCATGGCAACCCGATATAGAATAAATGCCATTGTAAAGAACAGTAATGTTCCCAAAAGAAAATAGCCTTGTTCACCCAGTTGATGGATAAGTGATTCCTCAAGGTTCAACAATCCCAGTGTTTTAGCTATTGATTCGTTGGCTGAAAGAAAAGCAACAAGAACGCCAGCAATGGCACCACCTGCTACCAATCCCGTTGCGAACAAATTCCCTTTTCTCAGGTCTTCCTCCTCATGAGTTGCGGTACTGGATTTTTTGCTTTTGTCAACCCATCCGCGAATGGCTCCTCCTATGAAGATGGGCAGTGTAGTGGAGAGGGGTAAATAAATTCCAATAGCAAAACTCAATGCTTTTATGCCGCAGAGTTCCATAACAATAGCTATGGCTACACCAACCAATACAAACTGCCAATCCAAATTGAACGAAAGAATTCCTTTAATCAACGTAGCCATGAGTGTGGCTTGGGGAGCGGCGTACCGATCAGTTCCAATGGCATGTTGTATACCGGATTGCATCATTTCTTGCGTAGGTGTATCCAAGACTTTGATGGTAAATCCAATAGCAATGGATGAAACAATAGCGCCGATAAACAATGCAATTTGTTGAGCGCGGGGTGTTGCACCTAGGATGTATCCGGTTTTTAAATCTTGTGAAGTTGCGCCTGCATTGGCTGCTGCAATGCAAATAATACCACCCACAACCAAGGCCATGGGCTCAAATAGTTTTCCAGTCCAACCCACTGCTATGAATACCAAACAGGTTCCCATGATGGTAGCGATGGTCATCCCTGAAATGGGATTGTTGGAAGAACCAATCAGGCCTACGATACGAGAGGATACGGTGACAAAAAAAGCACCAAAAACAACAACCAAGATGCCTATCAATAATTTACTGGCAACTCCATTTCCAGGTAACATCGGTAAAATGGCCATCAGCAATACCAAGGCTAAGCTTCCCCACAAAACGATTTTTAAGGATAAGTCGCGTTCTGTCCTCAAGGTTTGAGCCCCTTGTGATTGTTCTTTTTTTATACTACCCAAACTTCCTTTGAAGGATGAGATTATGGTTGGAATGGTCTTGATGAGTGTAATAAATCCTCCTGCTGCTACTGCACCAGCGCCAATTTGTCTTACAAAGGCTCGGTATATAGCCGTGGCATAATCGGAGAACTCATGTGTGATCGGATTCCAACCACCAGGACCACCAGCTGTGTTGAGGTCTTGCAAATACCCTAGTTTCACCAGTTGACTTGCAATTACATCTCCTGGCACTACTGTAGCTAACAAGGGATTGAATACAAACCAGGTGAGCACTGATCCGGCAACCAATACGCCTGCAATTTTTGGACCGATGATATAGCCTACTCCTAAATATTCTGGCGTGATTTCACCACTGATTTTTGCGGAGGGGAGGTATTTGTTGGTTTGTGCAGTGATGTAGGACGGAGTTTCTGCAATCACATGAAAAATTTTCTGCAGCAAAGCATAAACAACGGCTAAGCCCAATCCCGAGAATGCTGTTTTTGCAAAGTTCCCTCCTCTCTCTCCTGCTTTCAAAACCGATGCACATGCAGTTCCTTCAGGATAAGGAAGCGTTTCGTGTTCTTTCACAATCAGGGCACTCCTCAAAGGAATCATCATCAGTGTTCCCAGCATGCCACCAAAAATGGCAAGTACCAAGATGGTGACGTAGTTGAAATATTCTGCACTTGAACTCTCGCTTAAAAAAAGAAAACCTGGCAATGTAAATACAACACCTGCGGCTATGCTTTCTCCAGCGGAGCCTGTTGTTTGAATGATGTTGTTTTCAAGAATGGTGGTTTTAAGAAAAAGTCGACTTAGTGCTATAGACATTACAGCGATAGGGATGGAGGCAGAAACAGTTAAGCCAGCTTTCAATGCCAAGTAAACCGTTGCAGCACCAAAAATGATTCCAAAGCAAGCTCCAGTGATTACTGCCTTCCATGTAAATTCTTTCATGGCCTGGTCAGGCGCAATAAACGGGCTAAATTTTTTTTCACTCATGGCAATTGTAATTTGATGTTACTGTTTCATCAGGGTTTGTAATTTCCGGGATAGGAAAAATAAAATCATAGATGCTAGCCCTGCCATCACAACAAACATGAGGAAGAAGTCGTAGTTGTTTTCAATCTGAAATCCTAAAACCTGTTTTGACTTTCCTGCTTCGGGATACAACTTACTCAGTGCACCTGCCAAGTAGTTGGCAAATGCATTTGCTGTAAACCATACAGCCATCAACATTGAAGCAAATTTTATGGGGGCTAATTTATTTACCAAGGATAATCCAATGGGAGATAAGCACAACTCACCTAGGGTGTGTAACGCATACATACCCAGAAGCCAGATCATGCTTACTTTGATTCCTGGTTGAACATCTTTCACTCCAAATGCAATCCATAAATAACCCAACGCCAAAAAGAATAATCCCAGCGACATTTTGGTAGGCGAGGATGGATCATTTTTACCCAACCGAACCCAAAGCCATGCCATGAGAGGAGCAAAGCCAACTACAAAAATGGAATTTAGGGATTGAAAGAAACTGGCAGGAACCACAAAAAATCCAAGATCACGTTGGGTTTGTTCATCGGCAAAAAAAGTTAGGGAAGCGCCTGCCTGTTCAAAAGCGCTCCAGAAAAAAACAACGAAAAACGAGACGGTAAAAATAACCAGTACTTTACTTTTTTCGATACTACTTAATGTTTTGTCAGTAAATATGATTAGTGCAATGGTTGCGATAGATGCAACGAGTAAAAAAATTAAATTGGTGAACAAGGCGGTTCCGATTTCAATTGAACCAATGGTGAATCCAATGTGGTTGATCTGCGCTATACCTGAATCCAAATACAGCATTCCCGTTGATAAAAAAACCAGTACCAACATACCCAATGTTATGAGAATTGGGTTTCTTGAAATGGGTTTGCTGTTAATCGGTTCTAATCCTAGCGTATTGCCTTCCGGATCTTTTACATATTTTTTATGGTAGATCAATTGAATAACTACGCTGATGAGCATTCCAATTCCTCCTGCCAAAAACGCCCATTTGAAGTCGGCCGGATTTCCTGTATCCCCCACCAATCCACAGATAAAAGGACCAAGTGCACCTCCAACATTAATGCCCATGTAGAATATGGTGTAAGCAGAGTCAATTCGGCTATCTCCTTTGGGATACATTTGACCAACCAAAGCAGAAATATTTGGTTTAAAAAAACCATTGCCGGCAATCATAAATCCCAAACCAGAAAAGAACAACAGTTGGGATAATTCAGGATCTGTTGCATAGGTGCTTCCGCAGAAAAAAAGCACAAATTCTCCAAGTGCCATAATCAGTCCCCCTGTGATAATGGAACGTTGATTTCCCCAAAACCGGTCTGCGATAAAGCCTCCAATCAACGGGGATAAATAAATTAAGCTGGTATATCCACCATAGAGGTGAGAAGAAAATTCTTTTGAAAATAAAAGCGCTTTGGTCATGAAGAGCACCAAAATGGCACGCATTCCGTAGTAATTATATCGCTCCCACATTTCAGTTGCAAAAAGCACGTATAATCCTTTGGGATGCTTCATTGTTGGGTTGTTGGACATGGGTTCTTATTTATTGGTTGGCCTAAAATAAGCAATTTGTATCTTCGATTTTCAATTACCCAACAACCGAATTTAAAGAAATGAATATTTTGCTCCTGGGCTCAGGCGGACGTGAACATGCATTGGCATGGAAGATCAGCCAAAGTGCATTATGCGATTCTCTTTACATAGCACCCGGTAATCCGGGAACTGCAACATGCGGAACCAATGTTTCACTTTCTGTGAACCAGTTTGATGCGATTGTGTCTTTTTGTTTGGAAAAGCAAATTGACATGATTGTTGTTGGTCCCGAAGATCCCTTGGTCAATGGGATTTATGATTATATAAAATCCAATGCCAAAACTTCACAGATTATTGTGGTTGGTCCATCCAAACAAGGAGCCATGCTCGAGGGAAGCAAAGCATACGCAAAGGCCTTCATGCAAAGACATTCCATTCCAACAGCTTCGTATAAGGAATTCACCAAAGAAAATTACAACGAGGGACTTGAATACATTGGCGCTCATACTTTGCCAGTAGTATTAAAAGCAGATGGTTTGGCTGCAGGTAAAGGAGTAGTGATTGCGTTGACGCGTGAGGAAGCGCTTCAAACATTTTCATCCATGCTGATTTCATCGCAATTTGGATCAGCTGGAGATAAAGTTGTTGTAGAAGAATTTTTAAGTGGTGTTGAGTTGAGTGTTTTTGCATTGACCAATGGAGACCAATTTGTTTTACTTCCAGAGGCAAAAGATTACAAGCGCATTGGAGAAGGAGATACGGGACCAAATACCGGTGGAATGGGTGCAGTTAGCCCTGTTCCATTTGCCGACGAAGCGTTCATGAAGAAAGTGATTCAGAAGGTTGTAGAGCCCACCATTCGTGGTCTCCGAGAAGAGCGTATCGTATACAAAGGGTTTGTGTTTTTTGGGTTAATAAAAGTAAACAACGAGCCCTATGTGATTGAATACAATTGCCGCATGGGCGATCCGGAAACAGAAGTGGTTATACCTCGATTACAATCGGATATGGTAGAGCTGTTTTTAGCGATGGAATATGGAAAATTGAATCAGCAAGATATTCATACAGATCCCAGGTCAGCAGCCACTGTTGTAGTGGTTAGCGGTGGTTATCCGGGAGATTTTGAAAAGGGGAAGGTGGTTCATGGGATGGATCGAACCTGGGGCAAAGACACACTACCTTTTTATGCGGGAGTTCAATCGAACGGACAAGAGCTGATAACCTCTGGCGGCAGGGTTTTTGCTGTTACTTCATTTGGTTCAAATCTCGGCGAAGCAGTTGAGAAATCCTTGATGGAAATTGAGCATATCCGTTTTGAAAAAATGAGTTTTAGAAAAGATATCGGATACGAATTTCGCTAGGACTAGACATTCAAAAATTCCTGATTGTTTATTGGTATATTTAATTCAACTTTGTAGCGCCTTAAAAATCAGAGCGAATGGGACTTTTTACTTGGTTTACCCAAGATATAGCAATAGATCTTGGAACTGCAAATACGTTAATTATTCACAACGATGAAATTGTGGTGAATGAGCCTTCTATTGTTGCGTTGGATCGCAACAACCCCAAGCAACTGCTTGCTGTAGGGAAGAAGGCATTGCTAATGCATGAAAAAACGCACGAAAGTATTCGTACGGTTAGACCGCTAAAGGATGGGGTGATTGCAGATTTTAACGCTGCAGAGTTGATGATTCGGGAGATGATCAAACTCATTTATCCCAAAAAACCATTGTTCCCACCAAGTTGGAGAATGATGATTTGTATTCCTTCCAGTATTACGGAAGTTGAAAAAAGAGCGGTTCGGGATAGTGCAGAGCAAGCAGGTGCAAAAGAAGTCTATTTGATACATGAACCCATGGCAGCCGCTTTGGGTATTGGAATAGATGTTACTGAGCCTATAGGCAACATGATTATCGATATTGGTGGTGGAACAACTGGAATTACCGTGATTGCACTTGCTGGTATTGTTTGTGATCAGTCCATTCGTATTGCAGGAGATGAATTTACTGCAGATATCATGGAAGCGCTTCGCAGATACCACAGCTTGCTTATTGGTGAACGGACTGCTGAGCAAATCAAGATCACTATTGGTGCAGCCATGAAGGATTTAGATAATCCACCCGATGATATGCCTGTTAATGGTCGTGATTTGGTTACCGGTATCCCCAAGCAAATCATGGTAAGCTATCAGGAAATTGCGGAGGCCTTGGATAAATCTATTTTTAAAATTGAGGAAGCCATCCTCAAAGCCTTGGAAACAACTCCTCCCGAGTTAGCAGCCGATATTTACCGCAGAGGTCTTTACCTAACAGGTGGCGGTGCTTTGCTTCGTGGGTTGGACAAGCGTTTGTCGCAAAAAATTAAACTTTCGGTTCATGTTGCCGAAGACCCGTTGAAAAGTGTAGTTAGAGGAACGGGGTTGGCTTTGAAAAGCTATCAGAGTTTTCCATTCATCATGAGATGATGTGCAATAACAAAAACTGAGGTCCGTTATACATGCGGAATATTTTTCTTTTTCTCAGACGCTATGCAGTATTCCTAACGTTTCTGTGCATGCAGGTCGTTGCATGGGTTATGTTATTTGGGTACAATCGCTTCCACCAAACTGTTTATGGAATGCTCTCAGCCGAAGTTTCGGGAAGCATAAATGAACGGGTAGGTAGGGTAGAAACATTTTTTCGCTTGAAAGAACAAAACGATTTGCTCAGAGTACAAAATGCTTGGTTGCTTTCACAGTTGCCTTCGGGTTCCTTATTACCGGATAGTACTTTTTTGCTTGTAAAGGATACCCTGCGTACCGACTCGCTTACAACCTATAGACAGTTCCAGTATTACCCTGCTAAAGTGATATCCAATTCTGTATTTCTTCAGCAAAATGTGATCATGCTCCACCGGGGGTCAGCACAAGGAGTTGAACTCAATATGGCTGTTGTAAGTACAGAGGGGATTGTGGGTACTGTTATCGGTGTCAGCAAAAACATGTCTACTGTTATGAGCTTGTTGCATAAGCAATCCAAAGTCATAGCTGTAATGAAAAAAGGGAGTGGACTAGGGGAAGTAAGCTGGGATGGAAAGGATGTACGCTATGTTCAATTGAATAAAATTCCGAAAACGGTTGTTATCAAAAAAGGAGATACGGTTGTAACCAGTCCCTATTCTGATCGTTTTCCTCCCGGAGTTGCTATTGGAGTTGTTGAAAACGTAGAGGAAGACTCGGAAACGAATACCTATATCCTGCGGGTAAAAACGGCTACTCGCTTCTCTGGACTTCAACATGCGTTTGCAGTGAAGAATTTATTGAAGGAAGAAATGGAGTTGTTACTTAAAAATCAAAGCAAGGAATGAGCATAGTAATCAAAAGTGTGCTTCGACTTATCATTTTTCTGTTCATTCAAATCTTCATTTTGAACAGAATACCACCCTTGCATCAATTGGTAGTACCGTATGTTTATTTCTTATTTCTTCTCTGGCTACCCTTTCGGGTAAAACCCTTGGTGTTGTTGTATGTAGGATTTGGAGTTGGACTTATATCGGATATGTTTTTTAAGACCCCAGGTCTCCACCTTGCTGCCTGTGTTCTTGTGGCGTATATGAGACCATTTATTATCAATCTTCTCCTTCCTAAAGAAGCAACCGAGTGGGGAAACCAGGAGCCTGCCAAAAAAACAATGGGGTCAGTTCCCTATTGGACTTATCTGGTGATCATGACCCTCATTCATCATTTTTACTTAATCTTGATGGAATGGTTGCAGTTTGGCAGTTTTCTTTATTTCATCGGTAAACTGATTGCAACCACTGTTCTGAGTTTGGCACTATTTCAGCTCATCGATTTGTTCATGAATCGAAATTCAAAGGCTCGCTAACTTTTGATGTAGTATTTTTGCTATGCAATTCCTCATCTTTTTATGCCGGTATTCAACCAGTCTCGTAAAAACGTCATTCGTCTCCTTTTTTTGGTTGCTTTTATAATACTGATCATTCGTCTCCTTTTTTTGCAATTGGCTTCCACTCAATATGATTTGCTGGCCATGGACAATGCCGTGAGTAAAAAAATTGTTTACCCTGATCGAGGTATCATTTTTGATCGGAAAAACCGATCTGTACTTGAGAATACACTTACGTATGATTTGATGGTTATGCCCACACAGCTGAAAGGATTGGACACGCTGAGCATGTGCAAGATATTGGGCATTTCAAGCGATCAATTTAAAGAACGAGTGATAGGGGCAATCATGAAAAATGGACGATACAGACCCTCGGTTTTTGAGGGGTCACTTTCGGTTGAAACCTTTGTTCAGCTTCAGGAAAATATTTATCGGTTTGAGCCTGGATTTTTTTTACAGGAAAGGCCCATCCGCTCATATCCGTATAAAGCAGCAGCTCATATTTTGGGGTATGTTGGTGAAGTGGATAGTAACATTTTGAAGCGAACCAATTATTATTATCAGATGGGAGATTACATGGGCCTCAGTGGCTTAGAGCGCTATTATGAAAACATACTAATGGGGAAGCGAGGAGTTCGTTATCAGATTAAGGACAATAAAAATAGAATCGTTGGCCGGTATGAAAATGGCAAATACGATTCCATAGCGGCGGCAGGTAGAAACCTAAGGACGTACGTAGATATTGAAGTTCAGGCTTTGGCTGAGCGCTTGCTAAAAAATAAATTGGGTGCTATTGTTGCAATCGAACCTCAAACAGGAGGTGTAATTGCTATGGCTAGTGGACCAACCTACGACCCCAACCTGTTGACTGGAAATTTACGAAAGACCAATTTTTCGTGGATGCTTCGAGATACGGCTAGGCCATTATTCAATAGAGCGATTAAGGGTCAGTATCCTCCCGGATCAACGATTAAACCAATGGGTGCATTGATTGCCTTAGATGAAGGTGTGATCACTCCGCAATATGGTTTTTCTTGTGGAGGTTCCTATTTGGGTTGCAGAAGACCCATAAAATGCACACACACCAATGCAGGTCATGCTTCCAACTTGCGGGTTGCTTTGGCAAATTCATGCAACAGCTATTTCTCTCACATTTATCGGTTGGCCGTTGATAACCCTAAACTAAATGGTACCACCAATGGATACCTCAAATGGAAGCAATACATGAATTCCTTTGGATTGGGTGTTAAGTTAGGAATTGATATTCCGAGTGAAGACAGAGGCTTGATTGCAGACACTGGTTTTTACAACAGGCTGTATCGGGGAAATTGGAATTCGTGTACAAATGTGTTTTTAGGAATTGGTCAGGGTGAAATGCAAGCCACTCCGCTTCAAATGGCAAACCTAATGTGCATCATTGCCAATAAAGGGTTTTATTATACACCCCATTTCGTAAAATCGATTGACGATGCCACTGCCGAGGATACTATTTTGAATCCTTTTAAGCAGAAGCATGAAGTAACAACCATTTCAGGCGACATTTATGAACTGGTTCAGTTGGGAATGCAGGATGTTGTTGAAAGTGGGACGGGCAGGGTTGCACGGATCCAAGGAGTTGCCGTTGCAGGTAAAACAGGAACAGCAGAAAATTACGGAATCATCAACGGGAAAAGAGAAAAACTAAAAGACCATTCTTGGTTTGTTTGTTTTGCTCCAAGAGAAAATCCCAAAATTGCAGTGGCTGTAATTGTTGAAAATGCTGGTTTTGGAGCCACATGGGCTGGACCGATGGCAGGACTGGTTATGGAGAAATTTCTGAACGATACTTTATCGGATGCCAGATGGAAAGAAGTGGAGCGTATTGAGAATACAGAGATCATTTTGCCCATTGTAAGAACCAAGCGAAATCGATTGGATTCACTTCGTAAGGAAAGAATAAAAAAAATGCAAAACAGGGTAATGGCATCCAACCACTCGAAGCCAAGCTCACCAAAAAAATTTCCAGTTCAATACATGGTTCATGCTGTGGCAAATTTAAGACACGATGAAGAACAATTCATTTGACGAAATAAAAGGAATTGACTGGACGGTAGTCGTGGTATATGCCATACTCGTGATCATGGGTATAGCCAGTATTTTTGCTACCACTTTTCGGGATGAAGATTTAGTTTCTGGATTTCTTTCATTCAAAACAGATTATAGTCGGCAATTGCTTTATTTCTTAATTAGCATGGTTTTAGCTGGACTTGTTTTGTTGGCCGACAGCAAATTTTTTACAGCTACGGCCAACCTTTTCTATTTTATTGGGATGGTCCTGTTGCTATTGGTTTTCCCTTTTCATACCGATGTAAAAGGAACTCAATCCATTATTCGATTTTCTGGTTTTCAATTGCAACCGGCAGAGTTGTGTAAAGTCTTTGTAAATCTGGCTCTGGCAAAATACTTATCAACACAAGATTTGAACTTTTCAAAATTGAAATCTCAAATCATTGCATCCCTCATTGTTCTGATTCCTTCGGCCATAACCATAATGCAAAGCGAAACGGGATTGGCACTTGTTTATTTTTCTTTTTTCCTGGTTATGTATAGAGAGGGACTTCCCTCCGCAATTTTGATTATCGGATTTTCAGCAGCGTTACTTGTTATACTAACCTTACTCATTGATCAAAATATTTTAGCTGCTTTGTTAACGATTACGGCTCTTCTTTTTCTGTACGTTGTTCGAAGGCAACTCAAACGCAATAAATCCATTCTGATTACTACAATCATCATATGGACCGCCTGCGTAGGTATTCAGCGCTTTGCCGTTCCTTATTTTTTTAGTGATGTGCTTAAGCCTTATCAAGTACAGCGTATTTATTCTACGGTAGGTAAAGATTTTGAGGTAAATACAGAAACCATGAGTGAGGAAGACATCAAGAAAATGGAGGACAAGAAAAAAGCAGGAAATTACAATGTAAAACAGAGTAAAATAGCTATTGGCTCAGGGGGAATGTGGGGGAAAGGGCTCATGAAAGGAACTCAAACACGGTACGACTTTGTGCCTGAACAAAGAACCGATTTCATTTTTTGTACGATTGGCGAAGGGTTTGGTTTTTTAGGTAGTTTGTTTTTGCTCGGCTTGTATTTGTTTCTGCTGATGCGTTTGATTACTATGGCGGAGCGGCAGCGAAGTTCGTTCAGCAGGTCGTATATCTACGGCGTTGCGTCTGTATTTTTCTTTCATATATTTATTAATATTGGCATGACCATCGGTATAATACCGGTAATTGGTATTCCATTGCCGTTTATGAGCTACGGAGGAACAGCACTTATTACATTTACTGTTTTATTGTTCATTGCTATTCGATTGGATGCAGACCGACAAATGATTTTGCGATAACACTATGAAAATCATTCCACTTTCAGAAGGAAGTTTTACAATCGATCATACCAAAGTTTTCGTTCCATTTGATCCTGATCAACATCAATTGCAAGACCGACCAAAAGGTAGTTTATTGGTTGAGATTCAACCATTCTTGGTTGAAACATCGAGTGATTTATTGTTGTTGGACGCCGGGCTTGGATTTCAGAAAAATGGAGTTCTTCAACTCTTCAGCGCTATCGATCAAGCCGGGTATTCACCTAACGATGTTACAAAAGTTTTGACGAGTCATTTGCACAGAGATCATGCAGGGGGACTGACATTTAGCGATCAATTTGGAAATGTGCAAATTAGCTTTCCTCAAGCCGATCATTATATTCATGCAGGTGAATTTAAGCTGGTGTTGGATGGTGGCAATGCATCTTATGATGCTACACCCTTTCGTATTTATCAAGGGTTTGAAAAGCTTCATTTGTTGGAGAATGATGGAAAAATTAACAACTCCATTTCGTATGCACACAGCGGAGGGCATTCGCCTTTTCATCAAGTATTTTGGATTAAAGATCAAGGACAAGTAATTTTTTTTGGTGGGGATGAAGCCCCCCAACTGCAGCAACTCAAAACAAAATTTATCGCTAAATATGATTACGACGGAAAACGAGCAATGGAACTTCGTCAACAATGGTGGGAGGATTCAAAAAAAGATGCATGGCAGTTTTTATTTTACCACGACATCGAAACTCCGACATTTCAGCAAATCAATGAATGACCAATAATACGAAACGATGTTACGTATTATTACGTACGATTACTATTATTAGTAGGGTTAAAAAAGGCCGGTCCTAAAAAGAACCAGCCGTTGCTAACCTATGAAAAACACCGAGATAAAGGTACATTTTAGTGAAATACCATCAAAAACCTTTTTTTCTGGGCTCAATTTGCCTTTTTTCCATTTGCCTCTTTTGAAATTCCCTGCGTACAATTGATTTGAATTCTTCCTCAGCTCCAAAAACCCGACTAGCTCTTTCTTGGTTCATGACTTTGGAAAAATCTTCTCTGTATTTCTTCCTGATATCCAATACTTTCTGCTGACGATCCAATTGGTCTATGCTTTTGCGTTCTTGTTGAACTGTGGCTTTAAGTTCATTCCTATATTGATTGAAAACTGGCCAAAAGCGTTGGGCCTCATCCGGAGTTAGATTTAACTCTTTGGTGATAAAGGCCATTTCCATGGCTTGAATTTTTTTAAGTTCAGCAGCTCTATTTTCTCCTGAAGGGGGAGTTTTAATTCCCGGACGTACAGCTCCAGGCTGTCCAACTACAGCAAATCCTGAAACAATGAATGCGATGAATAGAATTTTCTTTTTCATGGTAGGTTAAGATTGTTTTAGTTAAACCTTTTACCCAGCTTGCTCTAGGTAAAATGAGATGTCTTTTTCAGAAATTTCCGTCAGTTTTTCCTTGATTGTTTGAAGGTCAATATCAACAAGGGTTGTCTCGGCATCTTGTAAAACAACAGCTTTATCAAATTCAGCATCTGGGATTTCAACTTCATTTAAAAAACCTTCCATAGAGGAGGCTTCTAAATCATTGGTTTCCAATGCTATTGAATCATTTGTCATTTCAATGGGCTGATCCTGTTTAAGATTGATGGCTAGCAATAAAAGTGCCACTACAGAAGCTGCTACAACTACTTTAGCATATTTTCTCCAAATCGAAATTTTAATAACTTTTGGTTCATGAGTAACCTTAAAAGGAGACACACGATCAAAATATCCCGGTGGCACCAAAAATGGATTTTCATTCTTCAATTGCTCAAGGACTATTGGAAGCGGTTCATCAACTTCAATTGATTGGTTATCAATTTTTTGAATGATTTTTTGTGAAAAATCAAGGAAATATCCCTGAGGAACCTCAAAAGGAGTTGTTTTGGGTTGGTTAGCAACGGCTAGACTGATTTGTAAAAGCTCTTCCTGTATAGATATTTCCTCTTTCATTCTGCAATTGGACCTCTGGTTAAGGTTGGAGTTTAATGGTTTAGTATATAATCTTCTATTTTTTTTACCGCATGATGATAGGATGCTTTCAACGCTCCTACCGAAGTTTCCAAAACCTCACTCATTTCATCGTATGGCATTTCTTCAAAATACCTCAAATTGAATACTATTCGCTGTTTTTCAGGTAATTGCTGGATGGCTAACTGTAATTTCCAAACGGCTTTGTTTTCGTCGAAATCTTTTTCAGCATGCAATTTGTTTTCTACTATTTCACCAACATCTTCTAAGGATAGGCTGCTCTTTCTTTTTTGTTGATCTAAAAAGGTGATGGACTCATTCACGGCAATTCGATACAGCCACGTAAACAGCTTGGCATCTTCCCTAAAATTTGACAAACCATTCCATACTTTAATGAATACATTTTGCATTACATCATCGGCGTCTTGGTGTGAAACAACCATTCGCCTGATTTGCCAGTAAATTTTTTCCTGATACCTCTTTACAAGAATCGTGAATGCTTCCTCTCTATTCTTTTCTATTTTAAAAAGTGCAACGAGTTCATTATCGGTGAGCTGGGGAAGCATGATTATGCATTCTTTCTGGCTATTACTTTTTCCGCCGAAGAAACGATAAACTCGGTATCCAGTCCATATTTTTTCAAAAGTTCGGTTGGCTTGCCGCTTTCGCCAAACGTATCTTGAGTACCGATCATTTCGATGGGTGCAGGGAAATGCTTTGCAGCTGTTTGAGCTATGCTATCCCCTAAACCTCCAATTACATTATGCTCTTCAGCTGTAACTGCACATTTGGTTTTTTTCAAGGATTCTAGTACGGCCTTTTCATCCAAGGGCTTGATGGTATGTATATTGATTACATCTGCGTGAATGCCTTTTTCTTTTAAAATTTTAGCAGCTTCAATTGCTTTCCAAACCAAGTGCCCACATGCAAAAATGCTAACATCTAATCCTTCGGCTAGTTGCTGTGCTTTGCCAATAACAAAGGGTTCGTCGGCATTGGTAAAAATGGGCCAAACGGGTCTGCCAAAGCGGAGATAAACTGGACCTTCGTGCTCTGCGATGGCCAGGGTAGCAGCTTTGGTTTGATTGTAGTCGCAGGGTACAATAACTGTCATCCCGGGAAGCATTTTCATTAACCCAATATCTTCTAAAATTTGATGGGTGGCTCCATCTTCACCCAGGGTTAGTCCTGCGTGCGAAGCACAAATTTTTACGTTTTTACCAGAGTAAGCAACGGATTGCCTGATTTGATCGTATACTCTGCCGGTTGAAAAGTTTGCAAATGTTGTGGTGAAAGGTATTTTACCACCAATGGTTAGACCCGCAGCTATTCCTATCATGTTGGCTTCTGCAATTCCACATTGGATGAAGCGCTCAGGAAATGCTTTGATGAATGCATTTAATTTTAAAGAACCAGCCAGATCTGCTGTTAAGGCAACCACATTCGGGTTCTTTTTTCCCAATTCAAAAATACCATCTCCAAAACCACTTCGGGTATCTTTTTGCCCCGTTACCTGAATGCTTTCCAACATACTTGAAAACTTTGACGCAAAATAAGATTATTCAATCGCAATTGAAAAAGGAAGGGAATAAATATTCATTCAGTTGAGTCTAAATGCACGCAAGTCGAGGTGCTTAGGCTGTGAAGCTATGTACTGCTCCCATTTCCAAGCGCTGGTCATGATATCGTTTAGCGAGTATTTCATTTCCCATCCCAATGCTGTTCTTGCTTTGTTGTTGTTAGCATAGATCGCAATAACATCTCCTTTTCTTCTTTCACCTAGTGAATAGGATAGCTGAATTCCTGTTGTTTCTTCAAAAGCATGAATACATTCCAAAACAGTAACCCCATTGCCCGATCCCAGGTTGAAGATTTCGCAGTTGGATGTATTCTTGTTGTTGATCAAAAAATTCAATGCTAGGGTGTGGGCATGAGCCAAATCACAAACATGAATCATATCTCGGATACAAGACCCATCACGCGTGGGGTAATCGGTTCCAAAAACAGTGAATTGGGGAATTTTACCGATAGCCGTTTGGGTTATTACCGGAGTTAAGTTTTGAGGACGATCAATAGGAAGTTCACCGATATGTGCACTGGGGTGCGCGCCAGCCGGATTGAAATAACGCAACATCACTGTTTTGAAACGGGGATTCGCTGCTGCAAATGATTCGATCATTTGTTCTCCCATTTGTTTGGTTAAGCCATAAGGCGACTCTGCATTTTTTCGCGGTGTTTCCTCTGTAACGGGAATTTCATCTGGATTGCCATATACGGTGCAGGAAGATGAAAAAACAAAATGAGGTACATCAAATTCTTCTGCGCAACGCAAAATATTGATTAAGGATTCTATGTTGTTTTGAAAATACAAGAGTGGCTTTTCAACGGATTCTCCAACGGCTTTGTAAGCCGCAAAATGGATAATGCCCAGAATTTCATTATTGTCTTCAAATATGGCTCTGGTTTCGTCGTAATTACAGAGATCAACTTTATAGTTTTTTATTTTTTTTCCTGTGATTTTCTCCACTCCCTCCAGCATGCCTTGGGTGGATCTTGACTGATTATCGGCTGAGATCACATCAAATCCATTTTCTACGAGATCGACCAAGGTATGTGAACCTATATAGCCGGTTCCACCCGTTACGAGAACTGTTTTTTTCATGAGAATTGAATAAGATCCATTAGGTATTTTCCATATCCGCTTTTCAGCAAGGGTTCAGCTAATTTCACCAACTGTTCGGTAGAAATAAAATTTTTCCTCCATGCAATCTCTTCGATGCATGCAATTTTTATCCCTTGCCTTTGTTCTATCACTTGAATAAATTGAGAAGCTTGCATAAGCGAATCAAAGGTGCCCGTATCCAACCAGGCTGTACCTCTATCCAAAACCGAAACACTGAGTTTTCCTCTTTTCAAGTATTCAAGATTGATATCTGTAATTTCATATTCGCCACGAGGAGATGGTTTGATGTTTTTGGAGATTTCAACTACATGGTTATCGTAAAAATATAAGCCTGGAACAGCATACCGGCTCTTGGGTTGTATTGGTTTTTCTTCAATTGAAATGGCTCGCATGTTTTCATCAAATTCTACAACACCGTAACGTTCTGGATCACTTACTTGGTAGGCATATACAATACCTCCATCCGGACTTGCATTTTTTTCCAATGTTTTTCCAAGCCCCATGCCGTAAAAAATATTATCACCTAAAACCAGCGCACAAGAATCATTTCCAATGAAGGATTCTCCAATCACAAAAGCCTGGGCCAATCCATTGGGAAGAGGCTGTTCCGCGTAACTGAAATTCAATCCGATATGACTTCCATCTCCAAATAGCTTTTGAAACTGTGGAAGATCTTGCGGGGTTGAAATAATCAAGATATCTCGTATGCCGGATAGCATCAAGGTGGATAAGGGGTAGTAGATCATGGGTTTATCGTAAACCGGCATGATTTGCTTACTTATGGCGTATGTAATGGGATATAGTCGGGTTCCGGAACCTCCGGCCAAGATGATGCCTTTCATATAAAAATTTATCCAGCAAAGATGCGTTTTTTTTCTTTTCAACCGGATACGCACGTCTTAACATTGCGGTAACATGAGGGTTACAATTGGTTAACCTTGGCTTAACAGGGGCTTTACTTTCTTCCAGTTCCTTTGCACCATAATAAAGGTTATGCATTCTAGGAATTGTTGTTCGCTGTTGATGGTAAGTATATTGACTTTAGTTTCTTCTTTTGCAATGGCACAAAACGTGGTATTGAATGGCAAAGTAATCAATACAAAAAATGAAGCAGTTCCAGGGGCTTCTGTTTTAGTGGAAGAAACCAAAAAGCTTGTCTCTGCAAATGTGGAAGGTGCTTTTTCTCTTTTACTTGAGAAAGGAAAAAAATACTCTTTGCTTGTTACATCTACAGGCTATAACAGCAAGTTAGTAGCTGATGTGGAGGCTGGTGTTAGCGGTGAAGAGCTGACCATTGTATTGGAGCCTAAACTGGCCAATAGTGAAGCTATAGTAATCCGTTCAACCCGCCGCCAAGAAAGTACAGTGGCGCTCTTAACGTTTCAAAGAACCAATGCGGCTTTATCGAGCGGACTCGCTGCCGATTTTATTCGAAGAACACCTGATAAAAACACAGGTGAGGTTCTAAAGCGTGTAAGTGGCGCTTCTATTCAGGATAACCGTTTTGTTGTGGTAAGAGGATTGGCAGACCGATACAATTCAGCCATGCTTAATAGCGCTCTATTGCCAAGTAGTGAGCCTGATAAAAAAGCATTTTCTTTTGACATGTTCCCTGCGGCTTTGATCGATAATATTGTTATCAATAAAACGGCTACTCCAGAATTCACCGGTGAGTTTTCAGGTGGATTGGTCCAAGTGAATACTCGGGATATTCCTACCAAGAACATGATTAGTGTTGGTGTTGGACTTGGGTATAATAATCAGTCAACATTCAAGAATTTCACCAGCAATCCACGAAATCAATACGATTGGTTGGGATTTGACGATGGCACCCGAAATCTACCTGCTGGTTTTCCTGCTACAGCGCAAGATTACAGAGCACTGGGAAAAGATGCTGCAGGATTGAATAAACAATTGGAGTTATCGCAGTCTTTTAATGGCGATGTATACCAAGAGCAGAACTCACAAACAACTCCGATTAAGAACTTCAATTTCACGTATGCCCAAAACCACAAGTTTAAAAAAGGGGGACAGCTGGGAACTCTGCTTTCATTGAATTACCGCCAAGCCGAAATGATTTACGAAGTAGATAGAGCGTTTTACGAGGCCAATGGAAATAAGGTATTTGAGTTTGTAGATATTCAGAATCGGTACCAAGTCAATTGGGGTGCAGTGGCTAATATTACTTACCTAAAAGGTAAGACCAAGATTTCATGGAAGAACTTGTTCAATCAGTTGTATGATGATAATTATTATAGCAGAACCGGCTACAATACAAATCGTTTAAATGATCTACAGTTTTATTCCTCTTACCTAAATCAGCGCTCACTCTTTTCTTCTCAGATAGAGGGCGAACATCAGCTTTCAAAAAAGGGTATTAAGTTCAAGTGGAATGGAAATGCAGGGTACAATTTCAAAACACAACCAGATTTACGAAGTGCGTTGTATGCGAGAAGAATAAACACGACTGAAAAATTTGAAATTGATCCGGATGATACCAGAAGGTTTTACAGTGATCTAAAAGACTATAGTTTTGGTGGCGGTGGTCAATTGTTGGTTCCGATGAATTGGGGCGGCAAGGACAAGCAGACTCTTAAATTGGGGGGCTCTAGCTTGGTGCGTTTTCGTGATTTTAGAAGTAGAATTTTCAGATACAACATCACCAACTTTAATTCTTTTGTGATCGACAATAGTTATAAGTCGATCGATCAAGCATTTCAGCCCGATAACATTGGTTCTTCCGGATACATTTTGGAAGAATTCACAAACAATCAAGATAAATACTTTGGTATATCAGCCCTCAATGCTGCATACGGAATGCTTGACAATAAATTTGGCAATTTCAGATTGATTTGGGGGCTGAGAGCAGAAAATTTTCAGCAACTCCTGACATCTAAAATTCAAACCGGTGAGCGCAATACTCGTCTAACTGAAAAGTGGGATCTTTTGCCCTCAGCTAATCTACTGCTTAACGTTGGATCAAAACAAAATATTCGTTTATCGGCTAGTAGAACAGTAGCTCGACCAGAGTTTAGGGAGATAGCTGAGTTCGCATTCTTTGATTACGAAATGAACTATGGCGTTAAAGGTGATACCGGATTGAGAAGATCTTCCATACTCAATTACGATCTGCGCTATGAGTTGTATCCAAAGGCGGGCGAGGCCATTACTTTTGGAGTATTTTATAAAGATTTTACCGATCCTATCGAGTTTAGACTTGATCCTGCAAGTAATGCCGACTCAAGAAGATATTTCTATCAGAATGCTATCAGCGCCAAAACAATTGGATTAGAGATTGAAGTTAGAAAAGGCTTTGATTTCATTAGCGAAGCACTTAAAAACTTTTCCTTCTTTGGAAACTATACCTATTTAAGATCCGAGGTTGTATTCAATGATCTCTCTGCATCCAATAAAGAAGTAAAAGCCAATCGTCCCTTGCAGGGGCAATCGCCTTATTTGGTCAACCTTGGTTTACAATTCAGCTCGCCAAAGTTCAATGCTTCCGTACTGTATAACCGAGTAGGAGAGCGACTTACGTTGGTTGGAAATGATGAATTCCCCAATGTGTATGAGCGCCCCAGAAATCAACTGGACTTGCAACTTTCAAAACGAATACTTGCAGATAAAGGTGAATTAAAGCTCAACGTAGCAGATATTTTAAATAATGCATTTTATTTCTACGAAAATATAGATCAAAAAACAGCATTTACAGAAGGAGTAGATCGGATGTTCAATCAATACAAGCCTGGGACAACCATATCCATAGGATTTACATATGATTTTGGTATAGGAAAAAAACAATAAACAAGATAAAACCAAGTGTATGAAAAGGATCATTTTAGGAGTTATTGCAATTTCACTGTTAACAGTAAGCTCCTGCATCAAGGTCAATTTTGAAGAAAACATCACCAACAACAACTCCGGTGGTGGTGGATCAACCAGTGATCCTCAAGATCCTGCTGCCAATGGAGGTGTCATTCAAGGCATTCTTACAAAAGACTATTACTTGCCTAAAGGTAAATATACCTTGAAGGGCTATGTGTATGTAACCGAAGGCAATACGCTTACCATTGCTCCAGGTAGCGTGATTGTTAGTGATATCACAGAAAAAGGCGCATTGATTATCGAGCGCGGCGCTAAGCTCATTGCTGATGGTCGTGCTGATAATCCGATTGTGTTCACCAGCGGTAAAGCAATTGGACAAAGAACACCTGGCGACTGGGGTGGTATTATTATGTTAGGTAAAGCTCCAACCAATAGGCCTCAAGACCCTGCTCCCATAGTTGAAGGAGGTGTAGGAAGAAAATATGGCGGTACCGATCCAAATGACGATAGCGGAATCTTGCGTTTCGTAAGAATTGAATTTGCAGGTATTGCTGCAGAACCCGGTTCTGAAATCAACGGTTTAACCTTGGGTGGTGTTGGATCTGGAACAACAATTGAAAATGTTCAAGTTTCATTTGGTAACGATGATGCTTTCGAATTCTTCGGAGGTACTGTAAACTGTAAAAACCTCATAGCATTTGCAACGGCTGATGATGATTTTGATTTCGATTTTGGATATGTAGGTAAGATTCAATTTGCTATCGCTTGCCGCAAGCCAGATTTTGTTGATGGCGGTGATGCAGGTAATGGAATTGAGTGTGACAACGACGGATCAGGATCTTCAGCTGCTCCAACAACAAGACCACAGTTGAGTAATTTTACTTTTGTTGGTCCGAATGGAGCTGCCGGTACTGCTGCAAACCACAATTTTGGAAACCGTTGGAGAAGATCAACCCAATTTGTATTGAGAAATTCAGTGATGATTGGCTGGGCAAAAGCAGGGTTTTCATTGGAATCAAAAGCAACTGCTGAGTCGTATTTGAATGGAGGATCAGAGTTTAGAAACAATCTGGTGCATTCAAACACAGCCACTGCAATTTACCGTTCAGGAGATGCTTCAGCTCAAGCTGTTATTTCATCAGCCGTCATCAAAACCAAGGCTGAGTCTGAGGGTTGCATAACTCTGGCTTCAGCAGATGATGCTCAGCTTACTTCTCCTTTTTATTCTATAACACCAAACTTTTTACCCAAAACAGGTTCTCCAGCGTTGACAGGAGCATCTTTCACAGGTATGAATCCATTCTTTACATCTGTGGCATACCGTGGGGCGATGGGAACTGCGAATTGGACCGATAAATGGACAAACTGGGATCCCCAGAACAAAGCTTATTAATGATAAGCAGATAATCTCATGGCACGATTATCTTTTAATTGCAATTCGCCCCGCTATTCTTAGCGGGGCTCTTTTTTGATGCAATACACATTCCTATACTAATCTACTTGCTCGTATAAATAAGATTGTGGGCTATATGCATATACAATCTCAAATGGATTTTTTTTGGGATCTACAATAGACTTCCCCAATTTCAAATTTTTTGCTTGCGGTGTAGGCTCACACAGTGTAAATTTCTCTCCATTGAATTCAATGCCTTTGCCTAGATTTCGTTTCAGTTTAACGGCAACAGTTACGTGGTTATCAAATGAAAGAACAACCATGGGTAGGTTGTAAATTTCTTTAACTAAATTAAAAAACAAGGCTGACCGATCTTCGCAATCGCTCTTATCGTAGATCAGCGTTTCTTCTGGTGAAAACCTCTTTTCCCTGCCAAAGACATCCATATCTGGTGAAAATCCAAATGCATGTCTGGAGAAAGCCATTAAAAACTCAATACCTTTTTTGGAATCCATTTTACCAACTTTTTCTCTCAATGAATGCAACAATGACATCTTGGTTTCCTTGCTCATAGGGATATTGAATTGATTCATGTAATTGGTTACCGGATAATTGGTAAATAAATTTTTTACATCTTCATTGATTTGTATTTCAACTTGTTGTTTTTTTCCACCGTATTCAAAATTCAGTTTGCGTTGAGTATAG
>JAULVY010000105.1:0-16875 GCA_032110825.1 Chitinophagaceae bacterium
CGTTTGGTGGTGGTATTTCTATTGCAGGTCAAAACAACCGCTACAATCAAATCATGTTTGATGGTGCAGTAAATAACGATGTATTTGGACTATCCGAAACTGGAACAAACGGTGGACAAACCGGTTCTTCTCCAATCAGTATCGATGCGATTGAATCTTTCCAAGTTGGTGTTTCTCCTTATGATGTTTCATTGGGTAACTTCACTGGTGGTTCAGTAAACGCCATCACAAAAAGTGGTACCAATAAAACTCGTGGATCTGCATATTATATTAATAGAAACCAAGGGCTAGCGGGTAAAACACCTACAGGCATAAAGGGTTCTGCTATTCGTCTTCCCGATTTCCAAGCCAATACTTTTGGAGCAACACTGGGCGGAGCAATCATAAAAAATAAGTTGTTCTACTTTGTAAGTGCTGAGTTTCAGCGCGACGAAAGACCTCAGCCTTTTGATGCTTCTACATTCAGAACACCTCCCGGTGCTGCATTTGCTGACTCTGTTCGATTGATTCAAGCCAAATTAAATAGTCTTGGTTATGACCCAGGTAGCTATACAGACATTCCGGATTTGTTAAATTCTGATAAGATTGCTGCAAAAATTACGTGGAATATCAACCCTAAGCACAGATTGAATTTTTCTTATCGTTATGCTAATTCTGAGCGTTCACTCACAAGCGCCAGCACAAGCACTCGGATTAACTTCTTCAACAACGGATATGTTATTCCAAGTAAAACCAACTCAGCTTCATTGGAATTAAACAGCCGTTTCTCTAACAAAATTTCAAACAAGTTACTCGTTACATATACGAATGTATTTGACGACCGTGATCCATTGGGAAAAGATTTTCCTCGTGTAACATTGAACTCTGTTAACGGAACAAGTTATGTATTTGGAACAGAGAACTTCTCAACCGGTAACCAATTGAAGCAAAACAACTGGGCCATTTTTGATGAATTCAAATACACAACTGGTGATCACCAATTTAAATTTGGCGTTGATGTAGAATTCAGTAAGTCTTACAACTTGTTTGTACGTGATAACTACGGAAACTACACATATACTTTTGTAGCAGATTGGTTGAACGACAGACGCCCTGCTCAATACGGTCGCTCTTTCTCACTTCGTGATAACATAACAGGTGACGGAAGTGCTGCAGGTACAGAGTTCAACACGTTACGTGCTGGCTTTTTTGCAGGTGATCAATGGCAAGTATCAGACAAATTTGAATTGAACTATGGTGTTCGCTTCGATAATTTCGAATTCCTGACTACACCAAACGAAGACACATATTTCAATACCGTAGCACTCCCCGTAATCTCTAAAGTTTGGGATATGCAGGGTGCAAGATCTGGTCAGCGTCCTCAGCCACAATTGAGCCTTTCTCCAAGAATCGGATTTTCATTCCAAGCTGAAGAAAGCTTAAAGATACGTGGTGGTATCGGTGCATTCACCGGTCGCGTTCCTTTGGTTTGGCCCGGCGGTGTTTACAATAACACCGGTGTAAACGTGGGTGGATTACCAACATTGAACAATCCAAACATTACCTTCAGAGCTGATCCATTCAATCAATACAAGCCTTCAGATGTAGGTGTAAATGTTGCTACTCCTTCTGGACAAATCGATTTGATTGCAAAAGATTTTAGACTTCCAAAGGTGTTGAAAGCTTCACTTGGATTTGATAAGACTTTAGGTAAAGGTTGGAAATGGACAGGAGACATCCTCTTCCAAAAGAATATCAACGAGATCGTTTACTACAACGTATTTGCTGATCCCAAGACAAAAAATGCATTGGGACAAAACGTATACTTGAATATCGTTGGTACGTCAACCAGCTACTCTCGTTTTGATTTCGATCCAGTTACATCAGGTATTCAAAATCCTTATGGAACAGGTATCTTCATCATTTCCAACGGTAAGAAAAACAAAGGATTCTCTTACAACCTAACTACTGCAATCGACAAGAGTTTTGCAAAAGGTTGGTCCTTTAACTTCAACTATGGCTTTGGTGACTCTTACACTTTATTTGATGGTACCAGCTCACAGAATAACTCACAGTGGAGATTCATCGAAACCAAAAACGGTAGAAACAACATCACACTCAGCAGATCTGATTTCGCTCAGTTGCATCGCTTCAGCAGCTTTGTTTCTAAGCGTTTCACGTATGCCGACAAGCGTCTTGCTTCAACAATCACCTTGTTCTATAATGGTCAGTCTGGATCATCATACTCTTACGTATTCTCTAGAAGTATGATTTATGATCAGAATGGTGCTAATGGCGAAACAACAGACTTGATTTATGTTCCAAACGATTTGGCTGATTGGAGCCGTTTTGCAGAAGCATATACTGCTTCTGGTGTTACCTACTCTGTTGCTCAACAGTGGGCAGCTCTTGACAAATACATTACAAACGACAAATACCTCAGCAAAAAAAGAGGTCAGTTTGTAGACAGAAACGGTGCCGTTCTCCCTTGGAGCCATTTGTTGGATCTTCAGGTTAAGCAGGATTTTGTTCTTGGAAAAGGACAAAACGAACACAGATTCTCCGTAGTGTTTGATATGTTCAACTTCACCAACTTCTTAAATAGAGAGTGGGGTCGTGTAAACGCAACTCCTGGTTTTGATTCATATTCTTTACTCAGCATGGAAGGGTATAGAGTGACTGGAACTACGCTTACTCCCCGTTTCACATACAGAAACATGACCAACAGAACAGCTGCTGATATCCTCGACTTAAGAGGCAGTAACTATCTCTCTACTCGTTGGAGAGGTCAGCTTACAGTTAGGTACTCATTCTAATTGGTTTGTATATTTTTTCAAAGAGCCGGGTAAACTCCCGGCTCTTTTTGTTTGTTGTATTCAGGTAACTTTGCAAAAAAAATCATCATGCTGGATTCGATTACACGTGCGATTGAGGATATTCAAAAAGGGAAAATGATCATCGTGGTTGACGATGAAGACAGAGAGAACGAAGGGGACATCGTTGCGGCTGCAAGAAGCGTTACTCCTGAAATGATCAATTTCATGAGCAAATTTGGTCGTGGTCTCATCTGCGCTTCTTTAGAAGAAGAACGTTGCGATGCATTGGGACTAGAATTGATGGTTAATCAAAATACAGCCTTACACGAAACGGCATTTACTGTATCTGTAGATCTTCTCGGGCATGGATGTTCTACAGGGATTTCTGCACACGATAGATCTAAAACCATTCAAGCACTTATCGATCCCAATACCAAGCCTGAAGATCTAGGTAGACCAGGACATATATTTCCTCTTCGAGCAAAAAAAGGTGGAGTGTTGCGAAGATCAGGTCACACAGAAGCAGTAGTGGATCTGGCCCGATTAGCTGGCTTTGAGCCTGCAGGGGTATTGGTGGAAGTAATGAACGATGATGGCAGCATGGCACGCCTTCCTCAGTTAATCGAACTAGCAAAGCAATGGGATATGAAAATCATTTCCATTAAAGATTTGATTGAATACCGTTTGCAAAAAGATTCATTGATTGAACAACCGGTTGCCGTGCATATGCCTACCCGTTTTGGAGATTTTAAATTGATGATCTTCAAAGAAAAAAATAATCCATCAAGCCCAGAACACATGGCGTTGATAAAAGGAGAGTGGAAGCCCGATGAGCCTGTACTGGTTCGTGTGCATTCATCCTGTTTTACCGGAGATATTTTGGGCTCACTGCGCTGTGATTGTGGCGACCAATTGCACGAGGCCATGCAAATGGTTGAGAAGGAAGGTAAAGGTGTTGTTCTATATATGAATCAAGAAGGTAGAGGTATTGGCCTGGTAAATAAACTAAAAGCGTATCAACTTCAAGAACAAGGCTTAGATACGGTTGAAGCGAACATACACCTGGGATTTCAGGCTGATCAGCGCGATTATGGTCTAGGTGCTCAGATTCTAAGGCACCTGAATATTTCAAAAATAAAATTGATTAGCAACAACCCTAAAAAGCGTGCGGGCTTAAGTGGATATGGTTTGGAAATAGTGGATACAGTTCCCATTCGGATTCAACCAAATCCGTACAACGAAAAATACCTCAAAACAAAAAAGGAAAAGCTGGGACACGAAATTTAAATCGTTTATTGCTCTTTCGGAACTACCACTTTTCTTCTGGTAAAGAAATTGTCGAATTCAGTCCTGAAGGAAATATTGCCTCCGGTTCTATCTCGCTTACCGGAAGTAGATAATACATCAAAGCTGCTTCGATAGAAGAATGAGGTCCTGAATTTTCCATCGGGAGTAATTTTATATTCAACATTCACATCAGGTAAAAATAAAAACGATTGAGATCCTGTTGCCAGCGTTCGATTTCCGGCCGCTGCAAAATTAAAATCACTTCCAAACGAGATAATTAGGTTGTCGTTTAAATAGGATTTTATGAATTGCAAACTCACATTCTCTCTAAAATTATTCTGCTGTGTTGTATTGTTAATACCTCCGATATTGGTCTGAGTTCTGGAATAGTTGAAGTTAACGTCTACAGTAGACCCCAGCATTTTTGAAAAGAAGTTTTGAACGCTGCTTGCCAAAATACCATTGATAACACCAGAGATCGTTGTATTGATTAACTCGTTGTTTAAATCATTGGCTACAATAGCTGCCTGAGGAGCAAAGCTCTTGAAGACAATCAGGTAGGTAGATTGCTTGCTAGCCTCCAATGGGTCTCTGTTGATGGTTTTGATCCTGCTATCGATTGTACTGTTGTTTTTAACTACACTGTTTTGTGGTATAACAATTTGAAATGTCGGGTTGGGCTTATTTAATGTTCCGCTTAAGTTACACCGTACTTCCACATCGCTTAATTCTCTTAGTAGATCAGAGCTGACACCGGCAGATACTGAATTGTTGTTGGGGTCTGTAAACAGTGTACTCATTCTTACTTTCTCTGCCAGATACAACGCATTGATGTTGATTTCCGCATCAAAAGGGTCGCCTGTCCAACTGATATAACTACTGCCGCCACCCAATAATCGAAACGGCTTTTTGAAAATATCCTGAAAATTAAAATTGTAGCTGCCGCTCTCAATATTGTATCGTCCAATCATGGTCAGGTTTTCTTTAGTCCCGGTACGGATTTTTAAATTTCCATTGCCCAAACCAGAAATAACGTCACCAGTAAGCTCATCCAATACAACATTCATTTTGAGAAGCGGCGTGGCGCTTAAATCCAAATCAATAATAAGGTTACTGGAATATTCATTTGCAACTCCTTTAGTCTCTTTCCCATATGTCTTCCATACGATGAAGTCGACATCCGCGGCCTGTTTACTGCTGGTTTCTGTTAAAATATTTATCACAGAGCTATCAACAGGGGCCCCAGTTACTTTCATCAACATCTGCTCTTCGGGACCTGTTAAGCTGAAATTAAATCGAGCAACAGCTTTTCCATAAAATAGATTGTTGTCGCTTCTGTTTGTGTTTAAGACCAATAACTTTCTAGAGCTAGCAGAAATATCGTAATTGAATTTTTTAAAAAAACTATGTCCCAACGAGCCTTTTACCGTAGCGCTGTTTCCAAGCGCATCGGTTATGTACATGTTCCCCAACTCAATTTTATCAGGGGTAAAATTGATTTCCTGTCCGCTTAAAAAATATGTACTCTGGGTATATCCAATTGTCATTTTTGTGTCCTTTACTATTACCTTACCCAATAGTTTTGGCGACTTCGTTGTGCCAACAATCTGAAGGATTCCGTTCCCTTTTCCTTCTATGTTACTGAAGACCACTCCCAAGTATGGTTCGAGTATAGAAAGGTTTACATCAATCAAATTGAAATTTGTTTCAATAAGCTCGTTAGTACTGTCTTTAAAATTCAATGCTCCCTTTATATCAAATTGATAATTGGGGTTATCAGATTTCAGAAAATAACTCGATCTCTTTTCTTTTTCATCCCAAAATGCATTGATGCTGGTTAACCCAATAGAATCATTTTCAAATCGGGTTTGATCTGTTTGTGCATTCAGGTATAACTTCAGGCTATTGAATGGATCTTCAATTGTTAAGTCGCCTGTCGTAATTCCTTGTATTTTAGGTTCTTTTAAAAAGAAGGGGAGAAGTTCACCCAAATTTACCTTGGAGAGAGTAAGGATTATGGTTTGTGCTTGATTTGCTTCTGCCGGCAGTGTTACCAGTTCAATGCTCTGTTCACCGTTTTTAAGTAAAATGTTTTCTGCATCAAATCGCTGTTTACTAATCAACAATTCTCCGTCTTCTTCGATGTTCCACGTTTTTTCATTGAATACAAGAGAAGATGGATTGAAGTGAATCAATATGCCATCCTCAACATTTCTTACCGAAGCTGAAAGCTTGGCGCCATAATCCGAATAGGTAGACGAAGTGTTGATGTTTACATAAGAGAGGTTTTTTGACGATTGAATTTGTATTTCGTTGTTGGGGAAAACTAAACTGTCGTTGATCACCAGTGAGCTAGCCTTTGAATAGACTTTAAGACTATCGTTATCTCCGTATGTATTGAGAAGAAAATCATCAATTGAAATTTTATTGAATGTAAAACGGGGAATATTTGCGTCCAACCTGAAAATTCGGTTTCGGGTATCAATACTGCCTTCTATTTTGCTGTAATCCAATCCGCTCATTCCATTATCGAGAATTTTTAAAAATGGAGAAGCGTTTTTAAGATCAAGGGAAAATTCTATGTTTTGATCTCGTTTGGGAGGAGACATTTTAGTGAAATACAGCGGATAATAATTGCTGAAATATTGATTCAGTGTGGCGGGTAATTCTGCAAAATCAAAATCACCTTCCAGTCGCGCGTCAATGTCTTTTCCTACAAGCGTTAATGCCCTATATGTGCTGTCCCTTTGTGAGGTAAACACCAGGCTGTCAAAAACATAGGCTTTGCTGTCTCTAAAAACTGTAAAATCATTGAGTTTTGCAGATCCGTTGATGTTATCGGGATTGTTTCCAATGATATCTATTTTCGTTTTCCCGCTGAATTGCAGGGGAAGTTTCATGATCTTCATCTGCTTCAAATCCGCAAGATGTACCTGTGCATCAATCAGACTTTGAGGAAGCGAATCTGTAAAATCTATTTTGGCCATCATTGAGGCTAATAAATTTTCATCATCAATTTCAAAACTGGATTCAAGTATTTTTTTAGCAAAATTTCCCCTGGCATTTATGTTGGTGTATCGATACGTATTAAAATCTAGACTATCTAATTTGGCATTGAAATTGATGGTTCCTTTTCCTTTTCCGGTTACAAGATAATTTCCCGAACTTTTGCCCAGGCCACTTAGTTTCAAGAGGCTGCCAAAATCGAACGAATTGATTTTTCCTTCAAGATTGTATTCAATGGCAGAAGAAGTTAATCCTTTAAAGCTTGCTCTGGTCTGAATACCTCCTAATGCTGAGCCTATTAATCCTTCCAATTTTAAATCTTTTTGATTTGCAAAGGCATTACCCTTGAAATTAAAAGACCCCAATGTATACAAATCGATTCTTAAGTTATTTTTTAAATCAGGGATTAATTTATACAAATCAGATGCATTACTTACAAGCAATGAATTGGTGAGCTCGTATTTCGTGTTGTTTACATCGGGCAATCCTTCAATATGCAGATTGCCATCCAAAACAGTACTTCTTCCAAATACCAAACGGATATGATTGGCAGTCAGGTTTTCTACAGGACCTATCACTTCAGCATCTACATCAAAAGCAAGTGAACGATTTTTCAATTGCGGTGCAAAAAAAGCAATATCCCTTAAATCAATTTTTGATTTTGATATCAACCCTTTCATCCTCACGTTCGAAACAAACTTGGCCATGTCTTCCGAGAAGTACTCGTATTCCATTACAAACTGATCTCCCAGTTCGCTATACGGAGTGGTAATTTTCAACTGATCAAAGCTCATTTTATCCGGGTCCATATGAAGGGCCGCACTGAGTTGAGTTACTTCAAATCCGCTTCGCTCTTTGGAAGCTAGATCAACCTGAGCTTTCAAGGTATCATTAAAGAGAGATAGATTGGTAAGAGTGCCATTGATGTTTTCAAATTGGATATGTGCCCCATCAAAATAGGGGTATGGTTCTCTTTGCGTAGCTAAGTCGCTAGCGAAAAATCCATTTTTGAGTTGAATTGAATTGGCAGTAATGTTCCATTGTTCAGGATTCCAATACAATTGACCGGTAATTCTTGTTTCCGGCTTTGGTCTAAGTGAATCGGGGCGAAATCCTTTGTACTGCCGAATAAGAAAGCGAGGATTTGCGACTATGATATTATCCAAATTCACCTGCTTTTTCTTTAGGTCTATATTCTTGCTGATTAGCTTGAGTTCTCTAATTTCTATATGTTGATTTTCTCCTCTCCATGCGTCTATGGTTTCATACCTTAATTTCTTGATAGTGATTTTTGCAGCATCAATAATCGGAAAGGGCTGGTTGGTATTCGATGATTTTTTCCCTCCTGAAAATGCGGATTCAATAAACCTGTAATTCCATATGCTATCGGTTCTCTTGGTATGAATCAATAACTCATCAATAACCAAATCTTTAATCTGAATATTATCTTTCACAAAAAACCAATCCGTGATATTGATTTTTATAGAACCCGCATACAGAAGGCTGTCTTTTTGTTGATCTCTTACCAAAACCTGATTAAGTGAAAATTGATCGAAAAGGGAAAAGTCGACAGACCCGATCTTGACTTCTGTCTTTAAAAGATTCGAAGCACGTTTGGATGCATAGTCCACTATCCGATTTTGAACCGCAGGAAACTGAATCAAGAGCCATAGTAACAGTACCAGGGAGATAAGCCCTAGTATGATGTATGTACTAATTTTTACTGCTTTTCTTTTCATGAGTTCAATATGCGGAAGCATGATCATCGCCTCGCTTGTCTGCTATAGCTTCTATTCTGTTTATTTTTTTACCCTTCCAATCGATTTGAATTACTTCTGTTCTTCCAATCTGACCGCGACCAGAAAATAGGTATCCCATTTTTTCCAATTCAGCTTGTACCGTTTTGGGAAAATCATTTTCAATCATCACCTGATCAGGAAGCCATTGGTGGTGAAACTTGGGTAAGTTGACTGCCTCTAATGGCGATTTGTTGAATTCAATGATGTTGACCAACGTTTGAAATACAGATGTAGGAATGGTAGTGCCTCCAGGCGTACCTACCACCAACCAGGGTTTCTTATTTTTTAGAACCAATGTTGGTGTCATGGAACTTAACATGCGTTTACCGGGCACAATGGCATTAGCCTCCGTACCAAGCGCTCCATACATATTGGGCACACCGGTCTTCACACTGAAATCATCCATTTCATTGTTCAATAAAAAACCTGCACCACCCACCACTGTTTTTGATCCATACCCTCCATTTAAAGTCGTAGTAACGGCAACAACATTTCCAAACCCATCCGCAACAGATAGGTGAGTTGTTTCTTCACTTTCTTTAGCAATGCTACCGGGTTTGATTTGCTCACTTGGAGTTGCCTTACCCGGAATGAAATCTTTCATTCTTTCTTTTAAATAAGAGTCGCTTGATAAGGTCTTTACTGGAACTCTATAGTAATCGGCATCTCCCATAAATTCTGCACGATCGGCAAATGCTCTTCGCTCGACTTCTATCATCAACTGAACTGCTTGCGATGACTGAAAACCCATCGATCCAATATTTCGGTCTTCAATCATTTTCATCATTTGCTGTGTTAGCAAGCCGCCGCTGCTGGGCATGGGCATACCAATAACTTTCAATCCTTTGTAATCAAATTGAACCGGAACGCGAATAGCCGCCTGGTAATTTTTTAAATCCTCCAAGCCAATAATTCCTCCACCTCTTTGCATCTCTTCAACAATTAACCTTGCTGTTTCACCCTCGTAAAATCCCTGCATGCCATTTTCTTTTATCCTTCTAAGGGTAGAGGCAAGTTCTTGTTGTACCAGAGTGTCGCCTTCTTTCCAGGGATTCTCTTTTACAAAGGCATTGGGTTTGGTATTGTATTTTATGAATGACGACTTATTTCCATTTAACGATTTTGCTTCAGCTGCTGTAATCACAAACCCTTTTTCTGCCAATTCAATGGCAGGCTCTATCAATTGATCAAACTTCAATTTAGCATAGGGTAGAGTAGCAAACAATCCCGCTACCGTACCCGGAACACCACTGGCTAAATGTCCGTTCTGACTTAAATTAAGCAAGGGGTTTCCATCTTTATCCAAATACATATCTCTACTCGCTTTACCCGGAGCTTTTTCGCGGTAATCGATAGAAATTGCTTTTCCTTTATCTGTATATCCCACCAAAAAACCTCCGCCTCCAATATTCCCCGCTCCGGGATACACAACTGCCAATGCCAATTGTGTGGCAATAGCAGCATCAAATGCATTGCCTCCATTTTTTAAAATTTCCAAGCCTACTGCACTCGACAAGGGATGGGCAGACGCTACGGCACCTTTGCTTCCGATGGCTTGCTTTTGGATCTGATACGAATAGGGATTGTATGACGCATTTTTATTTTGAGCCAACAGGCTAAATGAAGTGGAAAAAACGAGGGTAAAAAATGCTACAGAAATCTTTGAAAACAAATGGGTTCTGATGAAATTGAGCTTCATCCCATAAAGATAAAAAGGATTTCAAAAGAATCGGGTTGAGAAGCGATTTCTTATTCCCCATTTGTTTATTTTTAAATGATTATTAACCTCTTTTCCCATGATATCAAAACGAATTGCATTTCCCTCCATTTTCTGGCTTTTACTGATTTCAATTGGACTTTTTGCACAAAAGCAACAACCCTGGAGCAGCGGGGAGATTCTTCACCAGATGAAAAAACTCAATGTTCTAGGCTCCGTATTATACATGGCTGCTCATCCCGATGATGAAAACACGCGTCTCATTGCCTATATGGCTCGAGAAAGACAGTATCGGACGGGGTATATGGCCATGACTAGGGGAGATGGGGGACAAAACCTGATAGGCAACGAACAAGGTTTTGAATTGGGATTGATTCGAACTCAGGAATTGCTGGGTGCCAGAAGGGTTGATGGTGGTGAGCAGTTTTTTTCGAGAGCATTCGACTTTGGATATTCAAAGCGTACCGAAGAAGCTCTCCAATTTTGGGATAAGGAAAAAATCATTGCAGATGCCGTTTGGGTCATTCGCAATTTTAAACCCGATATCATCATCTCCCGTTTTCCGGAAGATAGTCGCGCTGGCCATGGTCATCACTCCGGTTCCGCTGTTGTTGCTCGAGAAGCTTTTATTGCTGCTGGAGATCCCAATCGATACCCTGAGCAACTTAAAAACGGGGTGAAGCCCTGGAAAGCCAAGCGCATCATGTGGAATACCTTCAGTTTTGGAGGAAGCAATACCACATCAGAATCTCAGATGAAAATTGAGGTAGGAGGATTTCTTCCTTTGATTGGTAAAAGTATAGGTGAAATTTCTGCCGAAAGCAGAAGTCAGCATAGAAGTCAGGGTTTCGGATCCGCTTCAAGTCGCGGTTCAGCAACCGAATACTTTCTTCATACATCAGGAGATAGGGCAGAGAAAGATCCAATGGATGGCGTTGATTGCTCATGGAATAGAGTGGAAGGTGGAAAGGCCATTGAGGGAATGGTGAATGCCTTGGTTTCATCTTATTCAATTCAGGATCCTGCTGCGTCTATCCCACAGTTGTTGGCAATTAAGAAAGCATTATCCGGAGTTAAAGATGATTATTGGCGTGAACGTAAAATGGGTGAAGTTGATAAATTGATTCAAATGGCCGCTGGGCTCCATTTGGAAGCACTATCCGATAAGCAGCATGTTCGTCAAGGTGATACATTGAAATTGAGTTTAAATATGATCAACCGATCTGCAGTTGCTGTTGCTGTCAGTAGCGTGAAGTTGAATGATTTGCAATTGAATAAGTCGGACGCGTTAAAACGAAACATCAATTGGAATCAATCGATTAGTCTACCAATTTCTCCTAACCATCCAGTATCGCAGCCCTATTGGTTGGTAAATGAAATGAATAAGGGATATTTTAATGTTACCGATCAGCAATTGATTGGAAAAGGTCAGAACGACCCTGCTTTTGAAGTCAAGGTAACAGTCAACATATCTAGTGAGCCCGTAACCTATTCCATTCCTGTAATGCATCGCATAGTTGATCCTGCAATCGGAGAGTTTTTTCATCCGGTGATGGTAGTGCCGCCAGTTACGGTTTCATCACAGCCTAAGGCAGTACTTAAAAAAACACCGGGTAAAAACACGAGTAGGCAACTCAGTATGGGCAATAATGCTCCTCCCGTCATGACCAAAATCGATTACGAGCATATTCCAAGCATCAGTTATTTTACTGAAAACAAACAGTTAGAAATTGACGTAGATCTTAAAACGGCAGGTAAGAAAATTGGATACATTGTTGGTGCTGGTGATAAAGTGACTGGCATGATTGAGTTGATGGGATTTGAAGTAACAGAATTAGGTAGGGCCGATATTACCCCCGAAAAATTAAAACAGTTTGATGCTGTGGTAGTCGGTGTTCGTGCATACAATGTGAACGATTGGATGGGAGAGAAGTATGATATGCTGATGGACTATGTTCGCAGCGGTGGCAATATGGTGGTTCAATACAATACCAACAGCTTTGCCGGTCCCTTGCAGCGATTGAAAATTGGACCAAAGCCATTTTTGATTTCCCGCGGAAGGGTTTCCGAAGAAGATGCTGAGGTAAAATTTCTTGAGCCCAATGACCCCGTGTTGAATTTTCCCAACAAGATATCACAGGATGATTTCAAGGGATGGATTCAAGAACGTGGAATTTATTATGCTGATTCCTTTTCGGATGATTACAAAGCGATATTCGGCATGAACGATATCGGCGAAAGCGAATTGAAGGGTAGTCTGATTGTTCGCAATGAAGGTAAAGGGAGGTTCATGTATACCGGATTGGTATTTTTCCGTCAGTTGCCAGCGGGCGTGCCTGGTGCAATTCGACTTTTTGCCAATATGATTTCAAATCCCAATGCCAAAGTAAATGAGTCAAAATAAACTCCGTCGTTCTCCCGTTTTTGCAATGGTTGTTGGCTTAGGCTTGGGGCTTTTGATTGCATTGGTGAGAAAAAAAATTGCCTTGGGATTGCTAATTGGAATTTTAGTTGCAGCGATTATATATAAACGCGACAAACGATGAGCACGATTGATTGGTTGGTGATGGTATTTACCTTAACGGGTGTAGTTCTTTTTGGAATGTACAAAGGGAGAAATACCAACGATATCGATGGTTATTTCAGAAGCGGTAGGCAATTGCCCTGGTATATGGTGATGTTGAGTGTGGTGGGTACTCAGGCTAGTGCGGTTACGTTTTTATCTGGACCAGGTCAGGCTTATACTGATGGTATGCGTTTCTTGCAGTATTATTTTGGATTGCCGTTGGCGATGATTGTTTTGTGCATCACGTTCGTCCCTATTTTTCATAAGCTCAATATTTATACTGCATATGAATTTTTAGAAAAACGGTTTGATCGTAAAACAAGAACCTTTGCAGCATTTTTATTTTTGTTATCCCGTGCATTAGCAACTGGTATAAGTGTTTATGCACCTTCCATTATTTTGTCTTCTGTATTGGGTTGGAATATTTATATCACCAATATGGTGATGGGTGGAATTTTGATTTTATATAGCATCAGCGGAGGTTCCAAGGCAGTTGCTTATACCCAGCAGCTGCAGTTGGCTATTATTTTTGGAGGTTTGTTTTTAGCAGCTTTTTTATTGGTCGATATGATGCCACCTGGAATGGGATATGCTGAAGCCGTAGAGGTTGGAAGGCAATTGGGTAAGATGAATGTGATAACAACGGGAATAACGGAGGAGGGGTTTAACTGGAATGATCGGTTTAATATATTCAGTGGAATCATAGGGGGATTCTTTTTAGCGCTATCTTATTTTGGTACAGATCAGAGTCAGGTGGGTCGATTTTTAACAGCCAGTTCAATTAAGGAAAGTCGAATTGGCTTAATCATGAACGGCATTGTGAAAATTCCCATGCAATACTTCATTTTGATGATTGGCGTATTGGTTTTTGTGTATTACATGTTTCATACATCGCCCTTGTATTTCAATGAACTTGCGGTTACCAAATTAAAGACAACGGCATACCGCGAGCAGGTCATTGCTTTAGAGAAAGAGCACGCGATAATTTCTGCAGAGAAAAAAGAGCTATTGAGTAAATGGAGTTCAGGCAATCAGCAGGAGTTGTTGAGTATGCTGAAAGGGATTAATCAGAAAGAACAGGCCAATCGAAAAGCAGTGATGGCGATGGTTAAGGAGTCGGGTCTCCCGGTGGAGCAATCGGACACCAATTATATTTTTATTCGGTTTGTGATTGATCACATGCCCAAGGGATTGGTTGGCTTGTTGATAGCCGTAATATTTTTAGCTGCCTGGGGAAGTATTGCAGCTACATTGAATTCGTTGTCTTCTACAACACTGATCGACTTTCATAAAATTCACATCAATCCCAATCCGAGTGGAGAGGAGGAAATTCGGTTATCGAGGTGGTATACTTTATTTTGGGGTATATTTTGTATTGTCTTTGCTCAGTTTGCTACAAACCTGGGTAGCTTAATTGAAGCTGTGAATATTTTAGGCTCTTGGTTTTACGGGGTGATGTTGGGAATATTCTTGGTAGCGTTTTATTTGAAGAAAGTAGGGGCCAATTCGGTTTTCTACGCTGCTATTTTGGGAGAAATGGTAGTATTGGCTATGTATGCATTTACAGATATCGGATGGCTCTGGCTGAATGCCATAGGGGCATTGACCGTTGTGATATTTGCTTTTGTCTTGAACCAGATTTTGGGAGATAGGCCCGTAAATGGGAGTTTAGCCTAAGAAGAATGTGCCCCGGGCGGGACTTGAACCCGCACTCGCTTTTTCGGCGAACAGGATTTTAAGTCCTGCGTGTCTACCAATTCCACCACCAGGGCGGCACATATGTAAGAGAACTAAAAATTCCATCGTTTGGATGGAATTTTTGAGCGGAAGACGAGATTCGAACCCGCGACCCTAACCTTGGCAAGGTTATGCTCTACCAGCTGAGCTACTTCCGCATGTATAAGAACGAATTGGGGCTGCAAAAATAACGATTCGCAGCATTCCAAAAAAGAATTCTTACTTGTATTTGGGAGTGTATTGGGTGCTTTCAGGAACTTCCACCTTGGGTTTTCCTTTGTAATGAGAGCTATACAAACCATAGCATCCGCCCATCACGAAAGCAAAGAATACAAAAAGTTGAACATGGAAAAGAAAACGGGAGGAAGAAACCCAGTTTCTGCCGAAATCATTCTTTGCAGCGTTGTCTTGTGTATTTTGTTGCATAAAGCAATTTTAGCTGTGCAAAAATAGAGAAATACAAGCAAATTTCCAGTGAGTTAGTTTACAATTTCAGCAAAGGTTTTTTTACCCCGAATGAAATGTTCCCAAACAACGTTGCCATTGAAAAGCCCTTGAATTTTTCCCGATCGAACAGATGGGAAAACCGACTTCTTTTGGTGAGAAACCCACCAACCTATAAATGCAAAATGGGATTTCATTACTGCAATGAAATAGGAGGGTTGTCCGGATAAAATATTTTTCCATGCACTGACTGCATCTAAAGCAAAGCGAATCGATAGAATATAACATCTTTCGAATCCGCTACGATTTTTATAGAGCATGATGAGGTTATTTCTGAAGTTCAGAAAAACCTTTTGGGGATTGTTTTTGGGAAGGGTACCGCCTCCGATGTGGTATACAATAGAAGCGGGACAAGCCATGATTTTCTTTCCCATGAGTTGAAGCCGCCAGCATAAGTCTATTTCTTCTTGATGGGCGAAAAAGAAAGGGTCGAAACCGCCGGCTTCAAAAAAAGCCGATTTTTTGATGAACATAGCAGCGCCCGAAGCCCAGAAAATTGGTTCTTCGGTATTGTATTGTCCCTTATCCTTTTCAAGAATATCAAATATCCTTCCTCTGGAGAATGGGTAGCCGAATCGATCAATCCATCCACCTGCAGCTCCGGCATATTCAAATTGATCCCGTTGATGGAAGTCCATTATTTTGGGTTGAACAGCAGCTAATTCAGGATCGTTTTTCAGAAGTTCAATGGGTCTGTTTAGCCATTGGGAATCCACTTCGATATCTGAGTTAAGGAGAACCAAGAATTCTTCCTTTACTTCTTTTAATGCGCGGTTATATCCTTCGGCAAAGCCATAGTTGTTTTTGTTATCGATTATCGATACTGAAGGAAATTCATGTTGCAGGTTTTGAATGGATGAATCGGTTGATCCATTATCAGCAACATAAATCTTGAAATGGGGGTATTGGCTATTTAAAACTAAAGGAAGAAAACGATGCAAATAGTTCCAACCGTTCCAATTCAGGATTACTATGGCAACAGGTGGGTATGAGGTTGTTTCAGACACTGGCGCAAAAATACTTTGCTTTTTTTCATGTTTGGCAAATAATGTAAATTTGTCATCCCCTAAGCCCAGGTGGCGAAATTGGTAGACGCACTACCTTGAGGTGGTAGCGCTGGAAACGGCGTGCTGGTTCGAATCCAGTCTTGGGCACAACAAAAAGCCCGCACGAAGTGCGTGGCTTTTTTATTTGGCAGCGTGGCAAGCTTGCTTGCCAAAGCAGACAAATAAAAAAGACTGAAGCGGCGAAGCCGCAGGGCTTTTTACTTGTAGCACACTCGTAGACGTATTGGATGACCGCAGGTAATCCAGTCTTGGGCACAAAAAAAAGCCCGCACGAAGTGCGAGGCTTTTTTATTTGGCAGCGTGGCAATTTTATGTTGTGGGTTAAATCACCACCCCGCCTCGCTTCGCGAGGTACCCCTCCTTGGAGGAGGGGAATTTTTAAATCGATTTGGATTTA